>CAZABK010000028.1:15055-33727 GCA_964483355.1 uncultured Verrucomicrobiota bacterium
GAAGGGATCATTGCCTTCTACGAATCGCCCGCCGGTCAGAAATTTATCAAGAAGCAACCCGAACTGACCGCCAAGACCATGGAAAAGATGCAAGTCGTCATGGCGCAGATTATGCCGGAAATCCAAAAGGAGACGATGAAGCTTCAGCAGGAAATCATGGCGAAAAAGGCTGAATAAAAAGCCGCCAATCTGGCAAGGTAAAGCGTTTCCTGCAAGGGGAACGCTTTTTTTATTAGGGAAGTAAGATGAATGATGGATATGAGCTGCTCGACAGCGGCAACGGAAAAAAACTCGAACGCTTTGGTGACGCGGTGCTGGAACGCCCCTGTGCGCAGGCGGTATGGAAACCGCAGCATCCCGGCCTGTGGGAAACGGCCACAGCGCGCTTTGATCGTGTCGGCGGTCTGAACTGGCAGGGTCGCGACAAAATTGCCGAGGCGTGGAACGTCGAAATCGCCGGTGTGGTGATGAAGCTTTCTGCCACCGATTTTGGTCATCTTGGGGTTTTTCCAGAAACACGCGCGCTGTGGCAGTGGATTCGCTCCACGCTCACGGAGCAAAAAAAGAAAAAGGGGCGCGAGCTCAAGTTTCTCAATCTGTTTGCCTATTCCGGCGGCGCGACGCTTGCCGCCGCTCAGTCCGGCGCGCACTGCTGTCATCTCGACGCCTCCAAGGGCATGGTCGATTGGGCGCGCCAAAACGCTGCTCTCAATAATCTGCAGGACGCGCCGATCCGCTGGATTGTTGATGACGTCATTAAGTTTCTGCGACGCGAAGTGAAGCGCGGAAACCGCTATGATGGCATCCTGCTCGATCCGCCGTCGTTCGGCCGCGGAAAAAAGGGCGAGCTCTATAAAATTGAAGATCAGTTGATGACGACGCTCGACCTGGTTCATCAGGTGCTCACCGATAATCCGGCCTTCGTATTGCTCACCTCGCATACGCCCGGATTTTCGCCGATCGTGCTCAGCAATCTCCTGCGGCAATACCACGAAAGCGGAATCTTCGAGTGCGGCGAAATGCTGCTCACCGGCAAGCGTGGCGTCAATGAACTGCCCAACGGCAATTGGGCCCGCTGGATCAATGATTAGCTATAACGCATCTGAGCTCGATCCGCTGATTTTGTTTGCGGATAACCATCTGCTGGCGGTGAACAAGCCGGCGGGCTTGCTGTCGCAGGACAGCGGAACCGGACTGCGCAATCTCGAGGATTGGGCGCGCGAATGGGTGCGGGTCGATAAAAACAAACCCGGTGCGGTGTTTCTCAATGCCGTGCATCGGATCGACAAGGCCGTCAGCGGCGTCGTTCTCTTCGCCCGCACCAGCAAGGCGCTCAGCCGCCTGAACGAGGATATCCGCAAGCGCAACTGCAAAAAGATTTATCATGTGCTGGTGGAAGGCGCGCCGGAAAAGGCGTCGGACAAACTGGTTCATTGGCTCTCGCACGAACACCATCGTGCCGAAATTTACCGCGAGGGCTCCAAGGGCGCACAGCGTGCGGTGCTGAGCTACTTGACGTTGAAACGGGTGGGGGATTTGACGCTACTGCAGGTTGATCTCGAAACCGGTCGCTATCACCAAATCCGCGCGCAGCTGGCCGCCATCGGCTGTCCGATTGCGGGCGACGAAAAATATGGCGCACGGCAAAAATCAAAGAACGGCGAAATCGCGCTGCATCACCGCCGGCTCGAAGTGGTTCATCCCACCCTCAAGGAGCCGGTCATCATCGAAGCCCCATATCCGACTGCCTCGCAATGGTGGAATAAGTAGCGGGGTTGATCTCGCGCAAAGGCGCAAAGCCACGAAGGATAAGAAACTGAAAATTCTGTGCCTTTGCGTGATAAAAATTCAGCCAGTAAGTTTTTTGAGGTAGTTGAGCCATGCGTTCATGCCGTTGCCGGTTTTGGCGCTGAGTTCAATGATGTGGGCGCCGGGCTGCACCTGCTGGATATATTTGCGGCAGGCGGAAAGATCCCAGTCGAGCGGCTCGGCCAGATCCATTTTGGTGAGGATGATCGCCTTGGCCGTTGCAAACAGGGCTGGATATTTGATCGGTTTGTCTTCGCCTTCCGGCGTGGAGAGCAGCGCCACCTTAAAGCTTTCGCCGAGATCAAAGGCGGTGGGGCAGACCATGTTGCCGACATTTTCGATAAAGAGCAGTCGGGTGTCGTCGTCAACCACGGCTTCGAGCGCGTGCGAAACCTGGTGCGCGTCGAGATGGCAGGAGCTGATGGTTTCAATCTGATGAATCTTTGCGCCCTTGCCCTGCAGCCGCTGGGCGTCGCGGTCGGTCTGCTGGTCGCCGGTAATGACGGCACATTTAATTTTTCCGTAGAGCGCTTCGAGCGTCTTTTCGAGCAGGTAGGTTTTGCCGGAGCCGGGCGAGGAGATCAGGTTGATGGCGACGACGCCGCGCTCGGTGAGCCATGCGCGGTTTTGATCGGCCAGCGCATCATTCTGCGCCAGCACCTTTTGCTCCAGCGTCACCGTCTTGGTGTGGCTGTGACCATGGTCGTGATGATGTTCATGATGATGGTGCTCGTTCGCCGTTCCGCATCCGCAACTGTCGCACATAATCCGCTCCTTATTGGTCGTGCCTGATTGTCATATCAGCATAATGATTACCATCGCGCCGATTCCTGCGTAGGATATGCAACGGGCTATCATGACTTTTTTGCCGTAATCGATGGGGAGGGCGAGTGCCTTCAGTTTTTTCCGAATTAAAAGGTGCATAAAAAGCAGATACACCAGAATGCTGACAAAGCCTGTTATACCGATCGATGTTGCAAGGGGGCCGTCAAGTTGATCACTCAATGCAAACAGCAAAAGCACAATGATCAGAGGTGCCAGCTTCCATTTTCGCACGCCTGAAAATGCATCCATGAGCTTTATTTTCTCTTCATCATTCAGGGCTTTGAACGCCTTTTCCGAGATCAGGTGAGAAATGAAAACACAGATTAGCAATGCTACAAATCCTAGGGCGGGTGACATATGTTCTCCTTTTAGGTTTATAAATAGCCCAAGTCGGCGGCGCGCCGACTAATACGACGAAGTATGACGGAATATATTTTTGTGTAAAGAGTGCAAGTGTTTGGTGGAGGGACGCACGCTGTGCGCCCGCGGGCACACGGCGTGTACTCCTCCATATCTGTAATCGCCGCCATCTTGGCGGCTTCTCCCCGCTTGGTCGCAGTGGCCTGCGACCCTCCAGGTGGCATGTGGCCGCCTAAAGACGGGACTACGAACCCATGCGCTCGAAGCGGGCGACGGATTCGACGTGGTTGGTTTGGGGGAACATGTCGATGGGTTGGCAGGAGACGAGCTTATATTTGCCGTCTTCGCAGAGCATTTGTCCGTCGCGCGCGAGCGAGGCGGGGTTGCAACTGACATAGACAATGACGGGCGGCGCCATTTCGCGCAGCACCTTGACGGCCTTGGGGTTCATGCCGGCGCGCGGCGGGTCGGTGATGACGACGTCAGGATGGCCAAACTCTTTCATCTCCAGTTCGATCTCATGGATGTCCTTGAGGTCGAGCCGGATAAATTCGCAGTTGTCGACGTTGTGGCGTTTGGCGTTTTCGCGGGCGTCAAGCACGGAGCTTTCGACGAGTTCAACTCCGAGCACCTTCTGGCAGTGGCCGGAGGCAAAGAGGGTGATGGATCCGGTGCCGCAGAAGAGGTCATAGGCAATGTCGGTCGGCTTGAGCTGCGCGCTTTCCAGAATCAGGTTGTAGAGTTTTTCGGCCTGAACGGTGTTGGTCTGGAAAAAGGAGTTGGCGGAAATGCGGTAGGTATAGTCGCCGAGCCGGTCGGTGATGAAACCGGGGCCGTGGAGCACAAATTCTTTTTCGCCGAAGGCGACGGTGTTTTTGGAGGAGGTGATGTTGTTGACGAAGGTGGTCAGTTTGTCGCCGAGCGCGGCTTTGAGTTCGACGCACAGTTTTTCCATCAGCTCCGGGTTGTGGGTGGAGGTGACGAGGTTGACCATAAATTCGCCGGTGTTTCCGCCGTGGCGGACGACGAGGTTGCGCAGCTCGCCGGTGTGCGAGCGGGTGGAATAGATCGGCAGCTCGTCTTTGTGAGCGAGGCAGAATTTACGGACGGTGTTGAGCGTGATGTTCATCTCCTTGGTGGAGAGGTCGCAGTGGTCGATGTCGATGGCTTTGGCGTAGCAGCCGGGCGCGTGGAAGCCGAGGGCAAAGTCGAGCGGCTTTTCGTGGTCGCCGGGTTCAATCTCCATTTCGTCGGGCGTAAGATAGCGCAGGTCGGTGAAGGAAAAGTCCATTTTGTTGCGGTAGCCGAAGAGCTCGGGAGCGGCCATACAGGAGTCGCATTCGATGCCGGAAAAACCGCCGAGGTGTTCGAGGGCATCCTGCACCTGTTTACGCTTGAGGCGCAGCTGTTCGGAATAATCCATGTGCTGCCATTTGCAGCCGCCGCAGAGGCCAAAGTAGGAACAGACCGGATCAATGCGGTGGGGCGAGGGCTTGACCAGTTCGCGCATGCGGGCAACGAGATATTTTTTCTTTATCTTGAAAATCTCCGCTTTCACCGTGTCGCCGACCGCTGCCGGCCCCTGTACGAAAATGGAAATACCGTCCGCGAGCCGTCCAAAGCTTTGATTCTTATCGCCCAGGTCGATGATCTCGACCTCCACCATCTGTTTCTTCTTGTACATGGCGCCGAAAGATAGTGGAGCCGGGGACGGCTTGCAAAATGATTTGGCGCAAAATGAAGATGGACAGATTGGCGGCGCGGGGGATAATCGAGGCGTCGGAGGTGCATGGATGCATCAGCAGTGCAACAGTTTGACGGAAATGGGACGGCGACTGATCTTTCTGCTATATATCGCGGTTTTTACCATTTATCTGATCGCATGCGTTGTTGCACTGGCCCGGCCCGGAATCGAGGAGCTCGCTGCCGCCTGCACGAGTCTGCTGGTGCTGATCGGGGTTCGCTATGCCGGCTACCGCTGGTTTGAGTTTCATCGGCTCTGCAAATCGTTTCCCTCCGGCTGTGCGCTCGACCGTGTTCCTGAAGCGGTGCGGGCCGAAGTGGAGGCGCTTGTCGCGGAGTTTCATGCCCCCGAAACACCTTGGACGCGACGCGTCGAAATCCGCCATCGCCTGATCGAGTTGGAGGAGACGGAGCCGGAAATCGTCGACGCCTATTTCAACGAGCTCAAGCGCGTGTTGGCGGGCTGATTGCAGGGAATCAGATCCACAGATTGCACTGATTGTCACAGATTTTCTGAAATCTTTTCCCGTTTGCTGAGCAATACATCGAATGGGTATTTCGTGAAAAACAATCAGTGTAAATCTGTGTAATCTGTGGATGTTTTTCAGTCGACCGGGGAAATTATGACGAACTGACGCTTTCGGTTAAAAACCCTTTGCAGCCCTTCTGCAGAAAGGTATTCTCTCGGCTTCAAAGAAAGGATTTTGCATGGAAACGATTAAGGCGATCATGACGCGGCGGAGCATCCGCAGCTGGACCAATGAGCCGGTGACGGACGCGGAGCGTAAAATTATTCTTGAGGCGGCAATGAATGCGCCGTCGGCGGCCGACGCGCGCCCGTGGCATTTTGTGACGATCGACGATCCGGAAGTGATCAAACAGTTTACCGAAATGGGCGGCACGGAAATGCTGGCCGAATCAACATTTATGGTGATGGTGTGCGGCGATGTGTCGAAGGAAATCTATCCGGGTTTTTGGCCGCAGGATTGCTCCTGCGCGATGCACAATATGCAGCTGGCCGCGCACGATATCGGCGTCGGCTGCGTCTGGATTGCCATCCATCCGCTCGAAGAGCGCGAACAGCTTTGCCGCAAGGTGCTCGGCATTCCCGAAGCGATCACGCCGTTTGCTCTGCTGGCGATGGGCGTGCCGAACGAAGTGTTGGCGCCGGAATACCGCTATGACGCGGAGCGGCTGCATTCGAACAAATGGTAGCCATTTAGTTTGATTTGTTTGAACGTAAAATGGAATGATCAGTCCGATTTAAAAAGCAAAGGAGTTAAAAATGGCAGAAGGTGTAATTGAGCTCAACGGCAGCGGCTATGATGAAGCAACCAGCAGCGGTGTTGTTCTTGTAGATTTCTGGGCCCCGTGGTGCGGTCCGTGCAAGATGCAGACCCCGATTCTTGAAAAGGTTGCCGCGGAGATCGGCGACAAGGCGGTCATTGCCAAGGTGAACGTCGACGAAAATCCGGAGCTGGCCGCAAAATACGGCATCCGCTCGATCCCGACGCTGATCCTGCTCAAGGACGGCGAAAACAAACAGCAGTTTGTCGGTCTCCAGCAGCAGGCCGGACTCGTTTCCGCCATCGAAGCCGAACTCTAAAGATCGGTTGCAACCAAATGAAAAAGGCGTCCTGCGGGGCGCCTTTTTTAGTGTACGCAAAGGGCGGCGTGGCGGAACTCGGGCGGCATGTTGAAGTGATACATGATGAAGGTGCCGGTAATCGCGCCGATCGCGGTCAGCTGTTTGCCGGAGAGCCGCGTTTTGACGGCCGCTCCCGGGTGATCGGCCTTTTGCCAGGCGCGCAGGATGGAGAGTACGTCGGGCGGGCTCTCTAGCGTCGGAAGCTTTTTTTCTTTTGTGCAGGCGCCGCAGACTACACCGCCCTGCGAGGCGCAGAAACGCAGCTCTTTTTCCGAAGAGCAGAATATGCAGCTTTCAAGGTGGGGCGCGTTGCCGTGAAAGTCGCAGAAGTGCAGCTCGGCCCAGAAGATAAATTGCGGGGAGCGCCCGAATGCTTCGGCAAGGTCGAGCAGGGTTTCATAAAACTCAAAAAGGGCGGGGTGCGGCGCTTCTTCGGGGGTCGATTTGTTGATGAGCGCGGCGAAGTAGGAGGCCGTCTGCATGGCGCGCCAATCGCTGCGGAAGGCATCGCGCCGGTGAAGCAGGGCGCACTCTTTGCCGGTATGGAGGGTACGGGTGCTTTTTGCAAAGTAGAGCAGCTCGCTGGTGCTGAAGAGTTCGTATTCGCCGAGGAACGGACTTCTCGGGCGCAGCGCCCCTTTGAGCAGGGTGGAGACTTTTCCGTGGCGCCGCGTCAGCCAGTGTACGATGCGCGAGGTGCTCGAATAGGGATAGATCGCGAGCGGGATGGCGGTGTCGCGGACGATCATTATGCTCCCAGGAACGAGCTCCGCAGGCTGATCAGGAAAAGGGTCACACCATAATAGATCAGCAGCGCGAGAATGTCGTTCGATGCGGTCACGAACGGGCCGGAGGCCACCGCCGGGTCGACCTTGAAGCGGTTGAGCAACAGCGGGGCGAAGGCGCCGAAGACCGCCGCAAACATCATGGCGGAAAAGAGCGATACGCCAACCGTGAAGGCGAGAAAGATTGCCGGAATGTCGCTTCCGGTTCCCACCATAAACTTGGCCCAGATGCCGATAATGCCGCCGCAAACTATGCCCATCAATGCCCCGGCGAGCAGTTCGCGACCAAGCAGCTTGAAGAGCGCCTTTTCGGAAATGGAGCCGACGGCCAGACCGCGGATAATCAGCGTGGAGGATTGGATGCCGGTGTTGCCGCCCATCGCCATGATGATCGGCACGAAGAAGCTGAGGGCAACAATGTGGTGGTCGATAAAGCGTTTGAGAATGATGCTGCTCACGAAGCCCGCGAACAGCGTGACCATCAGCCATGGCAGGCGGGTTTTACAGGCGTGCAGCGGCGAGTTGTATTCCAGCTCCGAGTCATCCGAACCGGCAAACTTAAAGATGTCTTCCGAGGCCTCTTCCTCAATGACGTCCATGATGTCGTCGACGGTAATGCGGCCGACGAGCTGGTTTTTCCAGTCGAGCACGGGCAAGGAGCTGAGGTCATATTTGGTGGCGAGCCGCGCAACCTCTTCCTGGTCCGTATCGGTGTGGACGGAGATGGTTTCCTTTTCGGCCAGCTCTTCAAGCATGAGGCCGCGGTTGGCCTGCTTGAGCAGTTCCCAGAGCTGAATCCAGCCGGTCAACCGGTTGTCGGCATCGACGACATAGGCATAGTAGACCGGCTCGTCGAGATCGAGCGCGCCGATGTGGTCGATGGCCTCCTGCGCGGTCATGCCGGCATGCACGGCGACAAAGTCGGTGGTCATAATGCCGCCGGCGGTGTCTTCGTCATACTGCAGCAGCTCGCGGACATCCTCGGATTCTTCGGTCTCCATGAGATCGAGAATCTCTTCGCGCTGCTCGTCTTCGAGTTCGCCCAGAACGTCGGCGGCATCGTCCGGCGCCATCTCCTCGACGATGTCGGAGATTTCCTCGTCGGTCAGCTCTTCGAGAATGTCGGCTTCGGCCTGATCGTCGAGCTCGGCGAGGACGTCGGGCTTGATTTCATCATCGATCAGCTCAAAGAGCTTGTTATGCGCGGTGGGCGGGGCGTGGTTAATGATTTCGGCAATGTCGGCCGGGTGCAGTTCCTCGAAAAACTTTGGAAGCTGCTCCCAGAGTTCGCCTTTGATGCAGAAATTAATCCGCTCCCGAATGCGATTGACGTCCGACATGCCGTTGTTTCCCGTTGGGGGTTTATTCTCCTGCGTCGAGCAGTTCCACTTCGAAGACCAGCCAGGAGTTCGGCGGGATCGGGCCCGCGCCGGCCGCGCCGTAGCCCAGCTGCGGCGGAATGATGAGGGTTCCTTTTTCGCCCTGCTTCATCATCATGATGCCTTCGTCCCAGCCGGGAATAACGCGTCCGACGCCGATCGGAATTTCAATCGGCTGGCCGCGCTGGACGGAGCTGTCGAACAGCTGGCCACTGAGCAGCTTGCCGGTATAGTGAACGCTGACGTTTGCTCCTTTTTTCGGCGCCGGGCCGGTGCCTTCTTCCGCGACTTCATACATCAGGCCGGATGCGGTGGTTTTGGCATTCGGGAACATTTCCTTGATCTGTTTCATCTGCTCGGCGACGGCCTTTTCGGCTTTAGCCTTGGTGGCCGCTTCAAAGTTGTTGAGCAGGGAGTCGAAGGTTTCCTGGTCGGCCTTGAAGGCTTCGGCTTCTGCGCCGACGCGGGTGATGGTCAGTGTTTCGAGTTTGTCGCCCTGAGCAATGGCATCGACCACATCCTGTCCTTCCACAACGCGGCCGAAGACGGTGTGCTTGCCGTCGAGCCACGGGGTTTCTTTATGGGTGATGAAAAACTGGCTGCCGTTGGTGCCGGGGCCGGCGTTGGCCATGCTGAGGATGCCGGGGCCGCTGTGCTTGAGCGAGGCGTCGATTTCGTCCGGGAATTTATAGCCCGGTCCGCCGCGGCCGGTGCCTTCGGGGCAGCCGCCCTGAATCATAAAGTCGTCGATGACGCGGTGGAAGTTGAGTCCGTCATAGTAGGGTGTTCCGGCCGGCTTGTGATCGTTCTTGAGCGCGCCTTCGGCGAGGCCGACAAAGTTGGCGACGGTGAGCGGCGTTTTTTCGTATTCGAGCAGACAGACGATTTTACCTTTGCTGGTATTGAAGGTGGCATAAATGCCTGGAGTTTGAGTTTCCACGGTTTTGGTTTCCTCTGGTTTGGGGGTTTCGACAACTGCTGGAGCTTCTTCGGTCGTTAGGGGTTCTTCTGCTTTTGGCGGTGGCGGCTCAACAGGAACCGTTGTGGTGCAGCCGGTAGCGGCCGCGATCATTGCCATCAAACCCCAATACGCAATCTTCTTCACGATCTTCTCCAGTTTCTTGTGGTGAAAAAATACGACGGAACGCTAGCGGAATCGCCGCGCTTGTTGAAGCCCAGAATTGAGTTTAGTAGGCCGGATAGTTTCCCGGATAGTCCTGTCCGGGAACGCGCCGCCAATGCTTGTAGGACCAGAGCCAGAATTCCGGCGTTTGCCGGATCTGTTCCGAAACATAATCCTGAATCTGCTGGGTCAGTTCCCGCACCACGTCATCAGTATCGCGGCTCGCGTCTGCGGGTGGCGGCGTGATGACGTGCGGGAATCCGAATCGGTAGCGTCCGCCAGGCTGCGGCAGGCTAAAGCCGAAGACCACTTTGGTTCCCGTGCGGTAGGCGAGCGCCGCCGGTGCCGACGAAACCGGCATCGGCAGGCCGAGAAAGTCGACGACGATGCCGCCCTCCTTGATGCTGGTCTGCTGGTCGAGCACGAAGCCCACCTTGCCGCCTTTGCGGAAACGGGCAATCAGGGTGCGCAGAGCGCCCTTTTGCGGAATAATGGTTTGTCCGGTGCGTTCGCGCTGCTGGATCAGGATGCGGTCTACGGTTTTATTCTTAACCGTTGCGGCGATCGCCGCCATATCCACACCCCGCAGGGCCATGGTTTGTCCCATAATTTCCCAGCTGCCCATGTGGGCGGTAATGCAGATCAGCGGATCCTTCTCGGAAAAAAGATCCAATACCGGGCCGGGCTCGGTTTCGACATATTTCGCGATTCGCTTTTCGGGATTGCGCGAAAACCAGAAAACATCGAGCATCGTTTGGCAGAAGGTTGCGAACGAGGTGGCGAGGATAAACCGTTTTTCCTTAGCCGTTTTCGTGTCGCCGAAAACTGCGTCGATATTTTTCATGCCGATGCACTTTTCCGTCAGCGGCAGGAGGATTGCCAGCAGTCCGGCCAGCTTGGCCAAACCAACCACCGCACACCGCGGCAGCAGGGGAATCAGTGCCGCGAGCAGGCGGAAGGCGACCGTCTCAACCGGCCGGCGCATAGATCTTCGAATGGATTTCCAGTTTGTCATAATGGGATCCACAGATTACGCAGATTTGCACGGATTCAAATCCTAAAGATTGGTCGTTATTCATTCCCAATCATCGGTGAAATCTGTGGATGATCTATTGGAGCAGTTCATTCAGCTGTTTCAGCGCGATTTGTGCGGTTTCGTGCTGGGCCTCAACGCGGGTTCCGGAAAGTTCAACCCGTCCGCTATAGAGCATCGTGCCTGGCGCCTGCGCAACGGCGATAAAGGCGTAGGGCCGTCCGTCGTCACGTTCCGCATAGCCGCAGGTGGCAATGGCATAGTCCGACTTAAACAGTTTCAGCGCGCCCGCCGCCATCTGCCGCGCAACCTCTTCGTCGATGCAGTTGGTTCGTTCAGCCAGCGCATCGCCGACCTGCAGCAGTTCAACCTTGGTCGATTTAACATAGGTGGTAACGCCGCCCTTGAAAACGGCGGATGCGCCGGACACCGAGGTGAGCATGCTCTGCAGATGTCCGGCGCTGATGCTCTCGGCCACGGCGATGGTTTTCTCCAATGCGGTCAGCTTTTTCAGGATTTGCTCTGCGCAGCTCATGCCATCTCTATAACAAAAAAAGCGCCAAGAGGGCGCTTAAAAATTTAGAACCACAGAGGAATACCGATTTTCACGGATTATTATCTGTGGTTCTGTCTGCAATTAGAGTGCGGCAACGGCGGCGTCTTTAACCAGATCGCCGAGCTCGGTGGTGGAGGCGAGGGTGTTGCCCTCTTTCCACAGGTCGCCGGAGCGGTAGCCGTCGGCCAGCACCTTATCAACGCCGGCGCGGATCGCGGTGGCCGCGGCGCCTTCGCCGAGCGTGTCGAGCATCATTGCGGCGGAGAGGATCATCGCGAACGGGTTCGCTTTGCCCTGTCCGGCAATGTCCGGCGCGGAGCCGTGGACCGGCTCGAAGATGCCGACCGGGCCGCCGACGGAGGCGGACGGCAGCAGACCGAGCGAGCCGCCGAGCGTGGCGGAGGCGTCGGACAGAATGTCGCCGAAAATGTTGCCGGTCAGGATGACGTCAAACTGACGCGGGTTAACGACCATCTGCATGGCAGCATTGTCGATGTAGAGGTGGTCGAGCTCGACGTCGGAATATTCTTCTTTGTGCAGCTCGATGACGGTGTCGCGCCAGAGGCGGGAAACGTCGAGCACGTTGGCTTTGTCGACGCTGGTAACCTTGTTGCGGCGCTTGCGGGCCCATTCGAAAGCGACGCGGGCAACGCGTTTGATTTCGCCGACGGAGTAAACCATGGTGTTCCAGGATTTCTTGTCATCACCTTCGCCTTCTTCGCCGCGCGGTTCGCCGAAGTAGATGCCGCCGGTCAGTTCACGGACGGTGAAGAGGTCGAGGCCGGCGACGGTTTCCGGACGCAGCGGCGAGTTTTCGGCGAGCGATTCAGGAACGGTGACCGGACGCAGGTTGGCGAAGGCGCCGAGTTCTTTGCGGATTTTGAGCAGGCCGCTTTCCGGGCGCATCGCACCAGTGAGTTCGTCCCATTTCGGGCCGCCGACCGCGCCGAGCAGTACGGCGTCGGACGCTTTACAGGTTTCGACGACGGAGTCGGGCATCGGGTCGTTGTGGGCGTCGATGGCCGCGCCGCCGGCATTCTGTTCGGTGTAGTTGAGGGCGAAGCCGGCCTTGTCGGCTACGGCGTCAAGAACCTTGACGGATTCTGCGATGACTTCCGGACCGATGCCGTCGCCCGGCAGAAGGGTAATGTTATACGATTTAGACATGTGTATTTCCTTTGTTTGTAAAATGAAGCGCGGATTTTGCCGAATGCCGGCGGGATTGCAACCGCAAAACGGAAGCTATGGCCACGGACAAACACGGAATAACACAGATATGCGGGCATCCATGTTCGTCGGTGTCCTCTGTGGTGAAAATTGTTTGAGGTTAGTCGTCGCGGCCACCGAGCAGGCCGAGGCGCATCATGTAATAGAGCAGGGTGAGCAGGGCGGAGACGGCGGCGGCGACATAGGTGAGGAACGCGGCGTTGAGTACTTCGCCGGCGCTCTGGGCTTCGGCGGGGTGGACGATGCCGTCGGTGACCATCTGGCGCTTGGCACGCGCGGAGGCGTCCCACTCAACGGGGAGGGTGACGAGCGCGAAGATAAAGCCGGCGGCAAAAAGCCAGACCCCGAATTTGGCCAGCGCCATGCTCTGCAGGAACATGCCGAGCATGATGAAGATGTAGGCGCCGTGGGAGCTGAACTGGGTGATCGGCACCAGCGCGCTGCGGATCTGGAGCGGAACATAGCCGTGGGCGTGCTGGAGGGCGTGGCCGGCTTCGTGGCAGGCGACCCCGATGGCCGAGAGCGACTGCGAGTCGTGGACGTCGGGCGAAAGGTTGAGGGTGCGGTTGGCCGGGTTGTAGTGGTCGGAGAGAAAGCCGCGTGCGCGGCGGATTTCGACGGCGTTGAGGTTGTTGCGGTCGAGCATGCGGCGGGCGGCCTGTGCGCCGGTGAGGCGCGAACTGGCGGCGGTGCGGCTGTATTTGTTGAAGGTGCCTTTGGTTTTGGCGGAGGCGATCCCGGCCAGAATCAGCGCCGGCAGCATGAAGAGCAGATACATCGGGTCAAAATACATAAACATAACTTACACTCGCTTTTTCAGAGGTTTGCTGTTCGGACGCGCGGTCCGGTGAAAATGTTCAAAAATCGCGGGCAATATGGCGTTTTGGGATGGGGCGGGCAATCTGTTTTTGCCGGCGGCAGGAAATCATATCGCGAAGCTTGACGCCCCGCCGCTTCTAGGGCAGTTTTCGCTCTTTCCCAACATCAAACCCGAACATAACCTGAGGACGGTATGTTATGAGCGATTGGATCGGCCATGAGTGCGGTATTGCCGCAGTGCGACTGCTTAAACCGCTGAGCTATTACATCGAGAAGTATGGAACTCCGATGTATGCGCTGAACAAGATGACCCTGCTGATGGAAAAGCAGCATAACCGCGGGCAGGACGGTGCCGGCGTCGCTTCCATCAAACTCGATATGCCGCCCGGCGATCCCTACATTGCCCGCACCCGTTCGGCCGATAAAAACCCGATTATGTCCGTGCGCAACCGCATGGTTCGCTCCTTTGCCGAGGCGCGCGAGAGCAATCCCGTTGAATATCAGGACGGCGAGTGGGTCAAGCGCAACGTCCTCTTTGCCGGCGAAATGCTGCTCGGCCATCTGCGCTACGGCACCCACGGCGCCGCCGGCGAATCGTTCTGTCATCCCTTCCTGCGTCAGAACAACTGGATGACGCGCAACCTCGTGGTTGCCGGTAACTTTAACCTGACGAACAACAACGAGCTGTTCGATATGCTCGTCGAGCTCGGCCAGCATCCGCGCAACCGCACCGACACCGTGATGGTGATGGAAAAGATCGGTCACTTTCTCGACGAGGCCAACGACTTTCTCTTCCGCAAATACCGCAAAGAGGGGCTGACCCGTCTGGAAATTACGGAACGCATTATTCAGGAACTCGACGTCTATCGTATTCTGAAGAAGGCGACGCGCTCGTTCGACGGCGGCTATGTGATGTGCGGCATGATCGGTCACGGCGATCTGTTTGCGCTGCGCGATCCCGGCGGCATCCGCCCGTCCTTCTATTATCAGGATGATGAAATTGTGGTGATTGCCTCCGAGCGCCCACAGATCCAGACGGCGCTGAACGTGCCGGCTGATTCGGTGCAGGAAATCAAGCCGGGCCATGCGCTGGTGGTCAAGCGCACCGGCGAGGTGCTGCACGAGCAGGTCAATACGCCGCTTGAACCGAGCCAGTGTTCGTTTGAGCGCATCTATTTTTCGCGCGGCACCGACAAGGATATCTATCAGGAGCGCAAGAATCTCGGCCGTTCACTGGTCCGTCCGGTGCTCGATGCCGTGGACTATGATCTCGAAAACACCGTCTTTTCCTACATTCCAAACACCGCCGAAACCGCCTTTTTCGGGCTGGTTGAAGGCGTGAAGGATGTGGTCGGCGAGCGCATGAAATTTCATCTGCTCAAGGAGCGCAACCTGACCGCTGAGCGCATCGACGAACTGCTTTCGTTCCAGCCGCGCGTTGAAAAGCTAATGACCAAAGATGCCAAGCTGCGCACCTTCATTACGGCCGATGCCGACCGCGAAGACCTCGTGGCACAGGTGTACGACACCACGTACGGCATCGTTAAGCCGACCGACACGCTGGTGATCCTCGACGACTCCATTGTGCGCGGAACCACGCTGCGTACCAGTATCCTGCGTATCCTCGACCGCCTCGGCATGAAGAAGGTTGTCATTGTTTCCTCCGCGCCGCAGATTCGTTTCCCGGACTGCTACGGCATTGATATGTCGAAGATGAAGGATTTTGTCGCCTTCGAAGCCGCCGTGGCGCTGATCCGCGAAACCGGCCGCGAATATCTGCTCGAAGAAATTTACGAGGCCTGCAAAGAGGACGAAAAGAAACCGCGCGCTGAAGCGCAGAATCAGGTTAACCGCCTCTTCGAACCGTTCACGCCGGAACAGGTTTCCGACAAGATTGCCGAAATCCTGACACCGGAAGGCATGAAGGCCGAGGTGCAGATTATCTATCAGAGCGTCGAAGGGCTCCATGAAGCCTGCCCGAACCATACCGGCGACTGGTACTTTACCGGCAACTATCCCACGCCCGGCGGCCACCGCGTCGCCAACCGCTCCTTCATCAACTTTATGGAGAAGAGCGACGCGCGCGCCTATTGATCAAGGTTTGTAGTTCCGCATTGACTTCGGTTGAGCTGTTCGCTCTCACTGCGTGTCGCGTCAGGCGGCCTGCCACTTGCCGCCTAAAAGACGGGACTTCATACTTTTTTATCAAGCTTGGGTTGGACTCTGATCCCGCCTGAGTACGTTTCTTCCACGTCGCCCTGGTATGATTCTGGAATAAGTTATTTCTTTTCGAGCACACTGTTCATGCCGCGCCGAATGGCATCCCGCGTAATGATTTCGTTGATTGTCTTTTTCGGGATCATGAATTCGCCGGTTGCTTTTCCTGCGATAGAAAAGATGAAAGGGATGGTGATAATAAACAGCGCGAAGAAGAGAATGTTTTCGGGCGCGACATCTTCTGCAGTTGAAATGCGCCGGACCCTTTCGGCAAACAAGTTGAAGGGAAGGGTGAGCAGCCAGGCCATCATGCAAAACACCCAGAGCCTTCCGATGATGCACCAGCCCTTGATCCAGAATTTAAACAGCGATTTCATGCTGCACTCCTTCTTGCGTGAAGGTTAACGAAGCTTCAGCTGCGCCAGGCACTTCTTGAAGTCGCCCGGAATCGGGGCGGTTACGCGAATGGTTTCCCCGGTCTTGGGATGATTAAAGATCAGCCGGTAGGCGTGCAGCATCTGGCGCGGCTGCTCCAGGGAAAGTTGGTTGCTGGTGCCCGCATATTTTTTGTCGCCCATCACCGGATAGCGCTTGTCGGCCAGGTGACGGCGAATCTGGTGGGTGCGGCCGGTTTCGATGCGCAGTTCCAGATAGCTCGCCTGTTTGTTTGAATCGAGCGTCTTGACCAGTGTGGTCGACATATAGCCGTCGATGTCCGAATGCATCTCGTTCCAGATGCGCGGAAATTTTCCGATGGCAACGGCGCGGTAAATTTTCATGATGTCGCGCCCTTTAAACATCGGGATCATGGCTTTCTTGGCCTCGGCGCTTTTCGCAAAAATGACGCAACCGGAGGTTTCCTTGTCGAGCCGGTGCACCGCGCAGATGCCGCGGTTTTTTTCCTGCTTCTGCAGTTTGGCTTCAATGCTGTCGCTGGAGGCATTGGTCAGTTGGAAGGGCGGTTTGTTGACAATCAGGTAGTCCGAATCCTGCCAGAGAATGGAAATTCGCTTCGGTTCAGGCTTTTTCTGTTCCTCGATCAGGATTTCGATCTGGTCATTCTCTTTGACCTCGTGGCGACGAATCCATACGCGTTTGCCGTTCACCAGCACCTGCTTGGCGTCGATCGCCGCCTGTGCCTGTTTCTTGGAGATGCCCAGCTCCTCCGCGATCACCGCGAACAGCCGCATGCCTTCCTGCTTATATTTAACCTTAAAGGTCTGCCTTTTCATAAAACGTCCAATCTTTCAAAAAACGAGCCCCGCAATATGACGCAGTCACGGCCTGTTGCACAATGGATAATTTCGGGAATCGGCCCGTTTTTCCCTCTTGTTCGGATTCGAACGTATTCCTGATAAAAACCGCTTGCAAAGGGTAGGGGGCTCATCTATCTTCCTGCCTCACTTTTAGCGCGGAAAGATGACTGAGTGGCTGAAGGTGCTGGACTGCTAATCCGGTGTACTCCTTACGGGGTACCGAGGGTTCGAATCCCTCTCTTTCCGCCATTAATTCAGACTGCAAGCTTCGGCTTGCAGTCTTTTTTATGCACGGGCGGGATGAGAACCGCAGGTTCGACGCGAAGCGAGGCTTCCGAAAGAAGCAGTAAACGTAGCGAACAACAATCCCTCCCTTTCCACCATTTTTAAACCGTTGGGACTTCCCGATGGTTTTTTTGTGTCTAGCCCCCGGGGCTCTTCCCCCAATACAAACAGAGAGTTCTTGATATCAAACGATTGAAGCGTTACATATCGCACATTTCGGAGATGAGCTATGAACAAGGGAATATCATATTTTATTGCGGGAATTTTGATTGGAGCACTGCTGGCGACGGGCGGTTTTTCGCTCTATCTGCGCGGGCAGAAGGCTTCGGGCGGCGGGCAGAACCGGACGGTGCTTAAGCTCGGGCATGGGCTGGATACCGGACATCCGGTTCATAAAGCTATGGAGTTTATGAAACAGCGCCTGGAAGAGCTTTCCGGCGAAAGCGTGACGATCGATATCTATCCGAGTTCGGTGCTCGGTTCCGAGGTGCAATGCATTGAACAGCTGCAGAATGGATCGCTGGCGATGACGAAGACTTCCGCCGCCAATATGGAAAACTTTATTTCGGCGATGTCGGTCTACAGCCTGCCGTATGTTTTCCGCGACGCCGACCACTACTGGAACGTCCTGAACGGACCGGTCGGAAAGAATCTGCTCAAGCAGGGCGAAGATAAGTTCCTGCGCGGCCTCTGCTATTATGACGCCGGCAGCCGCAACTTTTACACCAAGGAAAAACCGATCAGAACGCCCGATGACCTGAAGGGGCTGAAGATTCGCGTGATGACCAGTAAGACCGCGATGGATATGGTTTCCGCGATGGGCGGCTCCCCGACGCCGATTGCCTGGGGCGAGCTCTATTCCGCGCTGGCGCAGGGCACGGTTGACGGCGCTGAAAATAATCCGCCCAGCTTTACCTCCAACAAGCACTACGAAGTCTGCAAGCATTTCACGCTCGATGGCCACACGCGCGTTCCCGATATGCTGATGATGAGCACCACGGTTTGGGAAAAACTGGATCCGCAGGTGCAGGCCTGGGTGCAGCGGGCCGCCGACGAGTCGGTGGATTTTCAGCGCAAGCTTTGGCAGGAAAAAACCGAGGAGGCGCTGAAAGAGGCCGAAGCCCAGGGCGTGACGGTTTATGAGGTTGATACGGCCGCTTTTGCCGCCAAAGTCGCGCCGATGCTCGCCGAGGTGGAGAATCCGGAAGTGCGCGAACTGCTCAAGCAAATTGCCGAGGCCCAATAATGCTCGCCAGCCTGCTTAAGTTTAAGAAATGGATGACGTCCGCGCTCGACCTGCTGCTGATTGTTGCGGTTGCGCTGCTGGTGCTGGATGTCGTGTGGGGCGTCTTTACCCGTTACGTCATGGGCGAACAGGCGAAGTGGACCGAGGAGCTTGCGCGCTTCCTGCTGATCTGGGTGGCGCTGCTCGGCGGCGCGGTCGCCTTCGGCACCAAGGGCCATCTGGGCGTCGACTATTTTGTCGGCAAGTTTGACCCCGAAGTCCGGAAGCTGATGGCGGTCGTGGTTCACCTGATCGTTCTCTTTTTTGCGGTTTCCGTTTTTATCTGCGGCGGCGGACGTGTTGTTGCTGACGCATTGGCGAT
>CAZABK010000029.1:0-33295 GCA_964483355.1 uncultured Verrucomicrobiota bacterium
TGACAGCCTGGCGGCGGAAGGACGCCGGTTTACCGATGGCCATTCTCCATCGGCAGTTTGCACACCATCCAGATTTTCCCTGATGACGGGTGAGTATCCTTTCCGGAAAAACATATACGCCCCGATTTTCCTGAAAAGTCCGCTTATTATTCCTGAGGAGACGTTCACCGTGGCCGATCTCATGAAATGTGCTGGATACAAAACAGGGATCATCGGGAAGTGGCATCTGGGTTTTCAGAAAAAGAGTCCGGTGGACTGGAATGCTCCTCTCAAGCCGGGTCCGCTCGAACTTGGATTCGATTATTATTACGGAGTCCCGACCGTGAACAGCCATCCCCCCTTCGTGTATGTGGAAAACCATCACGTTGTCGGCCATGTGTATGATGATGCGTCACCTGATTATGATCCCTTTGACTATAAAAAAGACGCCGGCAAACAGGGATACACCGAAAAGCATCACGAGAAAATGAAACTGGATCATATTGGAGGATCCAAGGCCGCTCACGCACGCTACAAAGATAATGAAGTCGGGCTGCATCTGGCAGGAAAGACGATCGAGTGGATCGATGCGAACAAAGAAGACCCGTTTTTCCTGATTCTTGCGACCACGCATATTCACCATCCGTTTACACCTGCTCCACAATTTCAGGGCACGAGCGAAGCGGGGCTTTATGGCGACTTCCTCCATGAACTGGACTACATCGTTGGCATGATTCTCAATAAGCTCGAAGCCGAAGGACTGGAGGATGATACCTTAATCATTTTTACGGCCGACAACGGCGGGATGCTCAACGTAACGGGACAGGAAGCTTTGAAGAAACATGGACACCGTATGAACGGGCCTCTTTTAGGTTTTAAAAGTGATGGTTGGGAAGGCGGGCACCGTGTCCCGTTTATTGTAAAGTGGCCGGGAAAGGTTCCTGCGGGAACGGAATCCGATCAGTTGATCAGTGCGGTCGACTTTATGGCGACGCTGGCTGCGATCACCGGGACTGCGATTCCCCAAAATGCCAACCCCGATGGAGTCGATATGACGGAGGCGCTAACGGGCAATCCTGCTGAACAGATTCGGGATCACCTGGTCTGCACGCCTCTGAAGAAGAAGTTCCTGGTGCTGCGTAAGGGAAAGTGGGCATATCTGGGGGGGCAGGGATCTGCGGGTTGGAATGGTAAAGCAGGCGGCCATACTGCGTCCGGGCCGAGGTCCATGGCCTTTGTCGGAAATCAGAATTCGGATATTCAGAACGGGGCGGTGTCAAAGACCGCACCACCCGCTCAGCTCTATGATTTGGAACAGGACCCCGCGCAGACGACCAATCTTTATAACGAATACCCTGAAGTGGTGCAGGAGATGGAGGCTTTGCTGGAAAGCTACAAGCCGGCCACTTCTCAGGATTCTAAGAAAAAGCAGAATAAGAAATGAGGAATATTATGAACCCGTTATCCAAAACACTTCGTCTTTTGTGTGTCGGTGCGGCGTTGTCAGCTCTTGCTGTTCAGGCTGGAGAGACGGTGTCGATTGAGTCGCTGCTGAATGAAATGACTGATCGCGATTCTGTGGCGCGATTCCCGGAACAGAATTTCCGGCTGAAGCAGCACAGCAGTTATAACCGCGCGTCTAAAACGCCGGATGAGAAAAAGGGCTGGTTCACAAACCACGACTACAACAGCAGCGATAAGGACCATAACTTTATCCGCATTGAGGAGAACAGTGGTCGAAAAGAATGGGTGTTGATGGATCATGAAGGGGCGGGCGCGCTTGTGCGTTCCTGGATGCCTTTCCTGAAGCCGGACAAGCCCGATACCGACATTACGATTCGAATCTATCTGGATGGTTCCGATGAGCCGGTGCTGGAAGGCAACATGCTGGGCCTGCTCGACGGCACCGGGTTGATCCCGTATCCGTTCGGCCATCAATCGCTCCGTTCCTCGGTCAGCTTTTTCCCAATCCCGTATGCGAAACGCTGCAAGGTGACAACCGATCAAAAGCCGTTCTTTTTCATCTTCACCTTCCGGGAGTACGATGAAGGCACGCCGGTGAAAACCTTCACCATGGAGGATTTTGAACAGGCTAAAGCCCTGACGGCAGCAACCGGCGAAACGCTGCTGAACCCGGTTGCGAACGGCGCCGCTGAACCGATCGGGTTCAGCGCGACCCTGAACAGCAAAGAGGAAAAGTCGCTCGACCTTCCTTCGGGGGAAGCCGCTGTTCGTGAAGTCTCCGTAAAACTGGGGAGTTATGATGATCCGGAAGTGACCCGTACGGTCATCCTTAAAATGGAATTCGACGGCAAGGAAACCGTCTGGTGTCCGGTGGGTGATTTCTTCGGCAGTGGCATCGGACTCAATCCGTTCCAGGGCTGGTATCGGACCGTCGCGGAAGATGGAACGATGTCCTGCCGCTGGGTGATGCCTTATCAGGAGTCCGCCAAGGTGTCGCTCGTCAATTTAGGCGGGGAGCCGGTGGAAGCGGAGCTGTCCGTTAAAACCGGAGAGTGGAAATGGGATGAGCGGTCGATGGTTTTCAACGCGGCCTGGCGCGGTCAGTATCCGGTGTCGACCCGGCCCTATTCGGACTGGAATTATGTGACCCTGAGTGGGCGTGGTGTCTATGTCGGTGACACACTCACGGTGATGAACCCGGTTGAAAAATGGTGGGGTGAAGGCGATGCCAAAATCTGGGTGGACGGCGAAGATTTTCCTTCGATTTTTGGAACCGGCACCGAGGACTACTATGCCTATTCATGGGGTGGTCGCAGCACGGACTTTTACGAGCATCCGTTCCACGCCCAGCCGATGAGCTACAAATACAATAAGCTGAACCGCAAAACCGCCGCGGGCGAACGCAATACCCTGGGTTACAGCACCGAAACCCGCACGCGCTCGCTCGATACCATGCCGTTTGCCAGCGCGCTGCAGCTCGATATGGAGATCTGGTCGTGGACGGAATGCGACATGGGATACGGCGTGGGAGTCTATTGGTACGGCTTTAACGGCACAACCTCCAACCGCAAGCCGGAGCCTGTTGAGGTGCTCAATATTCCGCCGTCGCTGCAGGATCTGGAAAGAGCTGCAGAAAAGGCGAAGCCGAAGCCGTTCGCCGGCGCGGTTGAAATCGGCCCGAAACAAATTCTTTCGAAAAGCGGTGCGATCACCCTCAAGCCGCAGGATCTGAAAAAGATGAAGATCAAGGGGGCATGGAACGCCGGGAATCATCTGCTGTTTAAAAATACGCAGGTCGGCGATGTGGTGGAGGTGCGAATTCCTGCCGCAAGTCCGGTGGCTGAAAAGCTGATCCTTCATGCCACGAAAGCAAAGGATTACGGGGTGGTTCGCATTTCCGTGAACGGCAAACCCGCCGGCACTGATCTGGATCTTTTTGCCGGCAAGCCTGTTCCGTCCGGCGCGATCCCGCTGGGCGCGTTTAACCCGGTCGATGGCGCATATATCCTGCGCGTAGAGGTTGTCGGGCAGAATCCGAAAAGCGCAGGAACCCTCTTCGGGCTGGATTGCGTGGTTCTTAAACCCAACAAGTAGCCGGAAGAAGAAAATCAGGCACAGAGGCTCAGGGTTCCAGAGGCTGGAAACTCTCCGAGTCTCCGTGTGCTTTGTGGTTTGAAATATTACGTCCGTTAGCGTCCGGCATCGTCAAAGTGCAAAAATATTCCGTATGTGCATTGGTGATAGGATTGTCTTCCCTTACTGTGCGCAGGCAAATTACAAAATAATGGTTGATGATTTGGTTCAGGTATTCGCAGGGAAGGAACAGGCTTGATGATGAAAATTTGGATGATGGTGTTGGTCGCAGGCCTTGCCGCGGTGGATGTTTCGGCGGCGCGGGTGAAAGGCATTACTTCGGTCGCTGAGCTGGCCTATTATGCCGGCAAGAGTGGGAATTCCATAAAGATGAAGCCCGGTGTCTATCAGATGGGCGACTATCTGACGCCGGAGGTGATCAGTAAAACGGCTCCTCATGATGTCATGGGGGCGGCCATGATTACGTTCAGCGGAAACGGCAACACGTTTGATCTGACCGGGGTGACCATTGAGGTGAACACCGAACTGCTGAGTGCATTTGGCGGGAAGGTCATGGAGTTTTATGTGTCCGGCAGTAATAACCGGATTAAAGGCTTAACGGTTACGGATATCGGAAATTCTCCGACGGCCAAGGGTGGGCAATCGTTTGTGGTGGATGGTCGGAAGAATGCCATTCAGGAGGTTACGCTGAATGTGCGCGGCTCTTCGCCCTATGGATACGGTGATCTGCTGGGTAAGGGAGGCGGTGCTCTGGTTCGACTGCAGAAGCATAGCGGGTTGCTGGTGACAGGGGAGGATATTGCCATTCTCGATTGCTCCATTTATTCCCGATCCTTCGGACACCTCTTCTTTGTACAGGGCGGTCGGAATGTACACTTTAAAAACTGCTATGCGGAGGCGGTAACGCGCACCACCGATGAGATGCTGGCGGAAACCGAGGGGTTGGCTTTTGAACAGGATTTTGCCGCAGTATATAAAACCTATGACGGCGAAAAGGTGATACCGCCGGGGTATACAAAGTCGCTGAGTGAATGCGGATTCCGAAATTATGGCAAGGGCGGCCCGGAACAACGCTCTACCGGGGCGATTGCTTTGGAAAACTGCCGCGCGAAAAACTGTCGCGTCGGCTTTGCCTTTACGAAGATTGACGGGGATATTCTGATCCGCGACTGTGAGGCCGCCGGCTGTGAAGCGGGGTATAATATTAATGGGGTGACCGTCGAAAACAGTCGGGGCGATGCCGTAAACGGGCCGCTGCTGTACGTCAATCCCGGCGAGGTCAGCACGGTGGATCTGGCGTTAATGCCGACCCTGAACAAAACGACGGTTCACGCCCTCGCCACCATTGCGGGAGAGGATCATGAGGTGACGCTGAAGCCATGGAGAAATATGCGCCGCGGAGAAAGCCTTCCCATCCTGATTGGCAGGACCCGGCCCGCCGCAACCAATCCATTTTCACCGCTGGGGTCGCGGCCGGCTTCCGATATCACCCTGGACAACTCTACCGGAATGCCGGTGGACATCGGGACGGATGTCAGCTCCTGCACGATCACCAGTGATGGTCCGGTAACCGATAACGGATCCGGCAATAAGGTTTCGGTGGCCGGAGAGTAGCAGTGATGACTAACGCAAATGAGACCCCCGGAGCGCTGTATCGGAAAACGATTCCGGTGGATAAGCAGTTGGATCCGGCGTGGGTGGAGTCGCTGACGGAGCGGGGGCATGCATTGGATCGGGGCATCTCGGGTTCAAAGGAAAACGATTCACTGAAATATATCGGTATGCCGGTGGGCGGGATCGGCTGCGGTACCGTCTATCTGAGCGGCGACGGCCGTCTCTATGTCTGGGATATCTGGAGCGACGGTCATCAGGGTGTTGTACCCAATACCATTCCGCTGCCCGAAGGCTTTCCCGGTTTCCGGGGGGTGGAAGAGGTCCCGGTGTGGTGCGGATCGAACTTTATGGACCCGCCGACCATCGAGAAATTTCCTCCCGGTTTTTCGCAGGGTTTTGGGCTGCGCTTTAAAGACGGGAGCCTTAAACAGTTTACGTCTGCGGACTGGGAGTCGGTGGAATTTACCGGCCGCTGGCCGATGGGGACGGTTTCGTATCAGGATTCAACGTGCCCGATCCGTGCTGAGCTGAATGCCTGGTCGCCCTTTGTGCCGCTCAACGTCGACGACTCGTCGATTCCGGTCACGGTAATGAGTTTTACCCTTACCAATGATTCCAGAGAGCCGGTGTCCGCAGAGCTGGTCGGGTGGCTTGCAACCATGAGTAATGTCGAGGATAAGGACTCCGCCGGTGTTTTTTCCGGAAAACCGCAACTGTCCACCTTGAGCCATGCCTGCACGATGAAGGTGCCGGATCCGATCACGCAGTGGGGCGAGGTTGGCGAATCACCCGGTGTCCATGAAGGCACGATGGCACTGTCGTTTTTGGGAAGCGGCGTGCGAACTTCAGTTGCTATAGATTCGCATGGAGACTGGGTGCGAAAGCAACCAGCGTCCTCATCGTCCGCGGACAGCGAGGACGCTGTCCCTCCAGATAATCAGCGGGGCAATGAGGTTCCAGGCATTGGAACTCAGATTCAGTTGGGGCCGGGGGAAAGCCGTGAGTTTACATTCCTCATCAGCTGGCATTTTCCGGTGGTACGGATTGCAGAAGATTACAGCTGGCGAACCATCGCCCACAAAAACGAGTATGCAGTCCGATTTAAGGATGCCGAGACCGTTGCTGACCACGTGGCAGATAACTTTAAGCGACTCTCGTCGCAGACCGAACTGTGGGTGCAGACCTGGAATGATTCCACGCTGCCTCAATGGCTGCTGGATCGGACGATTGTGACGGCGGATACGCTGCAGACCGCAAACTGTAATATTCTCGCCGATGGCCAGGGCGGCCGCTTCTGGGCATGGGAAGGAATCCGGCTGTGCCACGGAACCTGCACCCATGTCTGGCACTATGCGCAGGCGGCGGCCCGCCTGTTTCCTTCGCTCGAACGGAATCTGCGGGAAAAAACCGACTATGCCTTTGCGCAGCAGCCCAACGGCCTCGTGCCGTTTCGCGGTACCATTGAAGCCGGTGAGGATGGCGGCATTGCCATTGACGGGCAGTGCGGAACCGTGCTGCGTTCCTACCGTGAACATTTGACCAGTGCCAATGAGACCTTCCTGCAAACGTACTGGCCAAAGATTAAGCTGGCGCTGGAATACCTGATCGATTTTGACCGCAATGACGGCAACTTTGACGGCCTGCTGCACGGACAGCAGCATAACACGCTGGATGCGTCGTGGTACGGCAAGGTTCACGCCATCAGCTCGCTCTACATTGCCGCGCTGCGCGCCGGTGCAGCAATGGCCAAACGGATGGGCGACGCTGAATTTGAAACCCTGTGCCGCGATCTTTACGAAAAGGGCAGCCGGAATATCGAAACGCTCTACAACGGCGAATACTACATTCAGGAAGAGGATCCAAACCATCCGGAAGCCATCGGTGTTGGGTCGGGCGTGTACATTGATCAGGTGATCGGTCAGTTCTGGGCCAACCAGCTTGGGTTGGGGCGGCTGTATGACGAAGCGCACATCCGGTCCGCGCTCAACACGCTGTGGAAACGCAACTTTGTGCCGGACATTGAAACGTTCCGCGAAACCTTCCGCAAAGGACGCTACTACGCCTGGGAGGGCGACGCCGGGCTGGTCATGTGCACCTGGCCAAACGGCGGGTTGAAAGACGATTTCATGAATCACTGGCAGTATGACTATTTTAATGAATGTATGACCGGCTTTGAATATCAGGCCGCCGCGCATATGGTGGCCGAGGGAACGCCGGAGCTTGTGACTCAGGGCCTCGCCGTCACCCGCGCCATTCACGACCGCTACGCGCCGGAAAAGCGCAATCCCTATAACGAGATTGAATGTTCGGACCACTATGCCCGCGCGATGTCATCCTACGCCGTATTTCTGGCGGCCTGCGGCTTCGACTATGACGGCCCCGCTGGGATGATCGGCTTCGATCCGGTCATCCATCCAGAGAATTTCCGTGCGCCGTTCACCGCCGCCGAAGGGTGGGGCACCTACAACCAGACCATCGCTGAAAAAGAGATGAAAGCCGAGATCCGCGTGAAATGGGGCACGGTTTCTCTTCAATCGATTCGTCTAAATCCGCGTGGCTTGAATCTTCAAACGGCCGTCGTGACAGTGGGGGACAGAAAACTTGATGCTTCGCTGGTGAATGTTCAAGACGGTATGACCGTTGAGTTGAACGAGCCGGCTGTGATTGGCATAAACGAAGTCTTGGAGGTTGAGCTTAAATAGGGACTGAACTGCAACGGGTAGACGTTGTGTTTTATTAATAAAATTGATCGGTGCTGGTGCATCGATCCAACAAGTGTATGCTGATTTACCATTTAGAACGCACAACCCATTAGAAGGAGTTAAGGGAATGAAGTCATCTATTTTTATCATTTTGTTTGGCCTGACTTTGTCGGTCAGCTCTGCGAGGGCTGAACAGCCCAACTTTATCGTCATCTATGCGGATGATCTGGGATACGGCGACCTAGCTTGTTATGGCGCGCAGGGGTATGAAACGCCGGCGCTCGACCAAATGGCGAAGGAGGGGATGCGCTTTACTGACTTTTCGACGTCGAGTTCGATCTGCACCCCGTCGCGCGCCGGCCTGCTGACGGGGCGCTTTGCCCAGCGCTGGGGACATGACGGAAAGGTTTATTGGCCAAACAGCAGCAACGGGATGCCGGCTGCGGAGATCACGATCGCTGAGCTGCTGAAGGAGAAAGGCTATCAGACCGCGCTGGTGGGAAAGTGGCATCTGGGACACCGAGGAGAGTTTCATCCGACAGCGCAGGGTTTTGACCTGTTTTACGGCATTCCGTACAGCAACGATATGTGGCAGGATCCCTCGATGGAACTCGCGGCGGATATTCAGTTTAATCAGGGCTTCGACGAGTCGGAGTTCCGTAAAGGCGGAAGAGCGTATCTGAAGAAAAATCACCAGGATCACGTCCCGCTGATGCTGGGGCGTGAAGTGATTGAATGGCCGGTTGATCAGTCGACACTGACGAAGCGCTACACCGAAAAGGCACAGGAATTTATTGCCGCGAATAAAGAGAAGCCGTTCTTTCTCTATCTGGCGCACGCGATGCCGCATACGCCGCTGTTTGCCTCGATTGATTTTTCCGGAAAAACGGAACGTGGTTTGTTCGGCGATGTGCTTGAAGAGCTGGACTGGTCGGTGGGGCAGATTCTGAAAACCCTGAAGAAAACCGGCCTGGATAAAAAAACGCTGGTGATCTTTACCTCCGACAACGGGCCGTGGCTCAGCAAAAAGAAAAACGGTGGCAGTTCCGGCCCGCTGCGCGATGGAAAGTTCAGCGCCTATGAGGGCGGCTGCCGCGTGCCCTGTATTGCCTGGCAGCCGGGAATGGTGCCGGCGGGGGTGGAGTGTGATGCGCAGACCTCTACGCTGGATCTGCTCCCGACGTTTGCCGCGCTGGCCGGAGTCAAAGCTCCGGAAGATCGACCGATTGATGGACTCGATATCCGGTCCGTGCTCAAGGGCGATTTCAAGGATGCGCCGGAGCGCAAATGGTTCCTCTATCGCGGGCAGGCGATTCGGATCGGCGACTGGAAATATGTGAAGGCCAAAAAAAGCGAGCAGCTTTTCAATCTCGCTGAAGATGTCGGCGAAAAGAATAACGTGGCCACACAGTATCCGGAAAAAACGGAACAGCTCGTGAAGCGGCTGGCCGAAGTGCAGGCTGAAGTGGCCGGAGGGGAGTAAATATTAATCCAGAAGCCCCATGTGGTGGGCTTTATTTATGGCCTGGGCGGCGTCGGGATGTAGTTCAGAATATAACCCGTGTTGAAAACACTGCGCCACTTGATTTTGGCGCAGTTTTTTCTATTAATGAGGCTGAGCTGAGTTTCTCTCGGTTGATTAAATAAAGGAAAGAGGAAAGACGATGAGCCAGAAACACCTAAAAGCCGGATTTATGGGGGCGACCATACTGCTTAGCAGTCTGGTCTGTGCTGACAATATCAATTTTATCGGTGTTTCGGGGACGCATTGGAACACGGCGTCGAACTGGGTTGGCGGAACCTATCCCGCCACCGGCGATATCGCTTATCTTGATGCCGTGGCCAGTCTGGATACTGCCGCTCCAAACAGCATTCAAGGCATCCGGGTCGGTACCCTGGGCGACGGAATCCTGCATGTCACATTCGACGGCAGCCTGTCTGCCGCAACGAGTACCAGTACGGGCAGTTATATCGGCAGCGGCAGTGGAAACACCGGCACGGTTGAGCAGACCAATGGCGACATGATCCTGAATGAGTTGGAAATCGGAAGAGATTCCGCCACGGGCGTTTACAATCTCAATCGAGGGACGCTTCAGATTTCCCGCCGGCTTCAGGAAAACTCGCTTTACCTCGGAACGGATGCGAGCAAGACCAGCGATGGTCTGGGAACGCTGACGGTCACCGCAGGTTCGCTGTCGACCCGGGGCGGGGTTTATCTCGGTTCGACTGCTGGAGGAATCGGTGTTTTTGAGGTCGAGGGTTCAGACTCGGCCCAGATCGGGATCGGTTCCTATGCGTCCGTTGACGGCGCATGGACCCAGAACGCGGGTTCGATCCTGCGGGTAAAAATTGACCGCACTGCACAGGGCGTCACCCCGATTCTTATCGACGATCCCGAAGACGACGGGACGGGCGGCGATGTGCTGTTTGAAAACGGGGCGCTGCTGGATGTGGATTTTCTGGCCAATTATGTGAACGGCGGAACCTTCACCGTAATGGAATGGGAGGGAACCCTCACCGACAACGGCCTGCAGTTCGCTCCGTCCGTCGATACCAATCTCTGGAGTTTTAATCTCGATACAATAAACAAACAGCTCACCGTCACTGCAGTCGGCGACCCCTATGCTAGGCAGTTTGTGCATCCCGGCTCCCGGCATAAGTTGTCTGACCTGGAGCGCATGCGCGATATGGTCGCCGCCGGGGTTGATCCCTGGGCCACCGCGTTTGCTGATCTTGAGGCCAGCAGTCAAGTTAAACTGGAATACACGCCCTCCAATGCAGACGGTTCGCTCACAAACCTGACAAGCACAAGCGTACTTCGAGTTGAAGCCATGATCGCGTATCACAACTCCCTGATGTGGAACATCACTGGAGACGAACGATATGCCGAGGTCGCGGTGGATATCCTGAACAGTTATTCTTACATCACCAGCATCACCGGGCTGACCCCGCTCAGCATTGGACAGTCCTGTTGTCACCTTGTCGAAGCCGCTGAGATCATCAAGCACACCTACAGCGGGTGGGATGCCGCAGACATGCAAAGGTTTAGTGATATGCTGGTCTATCCCGGATACTCGAACTCCACAGAGCCGACAGGCGATGTAACCTTCTACTGGAAATTGCTAAATGGAGACCCGGCTCGCGCAGGTAATCAAGGGCTCTTTGCGATGCGATCCCTGCTCGCGATGGGGATTTTCCTCGATAACGAACGGATCTACGATCGGGCCGTACGTTATATGAGGGGAGCGACCAACCGGGCAGACGACTTAGCTTACCCTACTGGTCCGCCTGTCAATGGGGATCCCACTGCAACACATGACTACGCCATCCAGTGGGGGCAGCTTAGCCGCGAAACAACCATCGCAGACTACGGCTATAACGAAGTGATCGCCAACTATATCTGGGAGAGCGGACAGAATGAAGAGAGCTCGCGCGACCAGGCTCACGGTGCCGTCGGCTTGATCAATATCAACGTCGCCTGTGAACAGGCCTGGAACCAAGGCGACGATCTCTACGGGCACCTCGACAATCGACTCCTGCTCGGGTGGGAATTCCTGCACCGTTATAATCTGAGTTACCTCACTTCTTTCGCAGACCAAACCACCCCTTGGGAACCAACGATTGAATCGGGTGAATACCTGCAGCGCCTCGTTCGCACCGGAAGACGCTTTTCCCTCAAGGTCAACCCTCACATCGATGGCAATACAAACTCATGGACTCGAGGTGAACCAAGCAAGTATCCGAACTTCGAAATCGTAATGGCGCACTATCAGGATCGTATTGGACTCACAGGGGACGCCATTAAATGGTCCGAAAGAGGGTATAACTATTTTCAGGAAACATACGGACCTGAGGTCTTGGGGCCTGCCTCGACGTATAGCGCGTCAAATTGGGGCGGGCTTAAATATCGCCGCGTCAGCCCCGGCGATCCGATCCAGGGTTTCACCAACGGCGCTCCGGGTTTTGCGATGAACATGCTGTCGGGAACCATTGAAGCCGAGAACTATGATTACTTTGCGCTGGATGGGGACGGCCATACATACCATGACCTCACGACCGGTAATTCCGCTGGGGAATACCGAACTTCTGAAGGGGTGGATATCACGATCTGCTCCGAAGGCGGCTATGCGCTGAGCAATTTGGAAGATGGCGAATGGCTCACCTATACGGTTTCGGTACCTTCAAGCGGTTTCTACGATATCTCCATCCGCTGTGCCGCATCGGCTGCCGGCGGGAAGATTCAGTTCAGCTTTGATGACGTTGATAAAACCGGAGCGGTTTCGGTTCCGGATAGTTCCAATGATTGGAACAATCTGGTTGTTGCATCCGATGTCGCGCTGGAGCAGGGCGTCCAGCAGCTGAAAATCAGTTTCAGTGGAGCGTCGAATGCATTCGAACTGAACTCGTTCACCATCACAAAGGCTGAGGTCGTGCCGGTTGGGCACTGGACCTTCGATGACGGCTCCGGTTCAGTCGCCGCTGATTCCTCCGGGAACGGGTATGACGGAACGGTGGATAATGAACTCTGGACGAACGGGATTCTAGGAGGGGCGCTGTATTTTGACGGAACCGGTAACGTCGACCTTCCGGTGGCGGCGTTTGACTCCATCAGCAATACCGTGAGTATTTCGTTCTGGGCCTATGGTGCGGATTCCATTCCGAATAACTCCGCCTTTTATGGCGTCAAGGGTTCAACGCGAATTCTGAATGTGCATTTGCCCTATAGTTCCAAGGTGTATTGGGACGCCGGGTACGACTATGACCGCATCAGTAAAAGCGTTCCCGATGCTGCTGTTTCGGGATCGTGGGTTCACTGGGTGTTTACGAAAAATGCCTCCACCGGTTCGATGAAAATTTACCGCAACGGCAGCCTGTGGCACTCCGGAACCGGAAATGACCGACCTATGGACGGGATTACCGCAGCCTATATCGGCGGGCAGGCGAACGGAACTTATTATAAAGGAATCATCGATGATGTCCGCCTGTATGATGTCGAGCTGTCGGCGTCGGAGGTTGACGCGCTGAACAACAGGCTGATCGGGGAGTGGACCTTTGACGAAGGCTCCGGAACAGGCGCCGCCAACACGGCCTCAACCGGCAGCGCGTATGATGGAACCGTCAACGGCAGTACCGCGTGGGTGCCCGGCCTGAACGGGATCGGAACCGCTCTCGATTTCAATGGAACCAGCGGAAATTATGTGTCCATTTCCGACGGGGACTTCCTGAATTCGGTCAGCAACGAAATTTCGATTGCCTTCTGGGCCTATGGCAACACCAATCAACCGGTGAATAATATTGCTTTCCAGGGACAGGTTGGCACCTCCGGGCGGCATCTGCAGTCCCATTTGCCGTGGGGCGATCAGACCATCTACTGGGATGCGGCAGAGCGTTACAGCTTTAGTGCATCCGGACTGTCATCTCTGTGGAAGGGAGCCTGGACGCACTGGGTGATGACCAAGAATGCAGTCGACGGCACGATGAAAGTCTATGCCAACGGCGAGCTGCAGGGCAGTGCGACCGCCAAAACCGCGGCCATTGATGGCGCCGGCCTGAGCCGCTTTGCGATTGGCGGGGATAACAGCGGAACCAACCCGTACTATGGGGTGATCGATGAGTTTCAAATCTACAACTATGAGTTGTCTCTCGATGAAGTCGGCGAGTTGTACAACGACTATCTCGCGGAAACCGCGAACGGAACCCCGGTCGCCTGGCTGGAATATTACGGACTGACAGAAGCGGACGATGAGCTCGACAGCGATGGCGACGGACTGTTGGCCTGGGAAGAGTATGTTGCCGGATTGAATCCAACCGGAGCAGACGCGGCATCCGCCAGCATGTCCGGAGTATTTGGAAGCATCGCAAACAGCTTTTCCTGGGATGCGGTGAGCGGACGCGTTTACAACATCTACTGGACGAGCAATCTGACGGATGGCTTCACGCTGATTGAAAGCAATGCGCTGAACGGAACCTATATCGATACCGAGCGTGCCGGGGAGCCGGCCGGATTCTATCGGTTTACCGTAGAGCTGGCGCCATAGATGCGCCGGCTGCCGCAGCAGTTTTAAGGAATAACTAATATTATGAAAAAGAACACTGATTTGCGGTCGCGCTTTCTCGGGATCACTTTCTTTACCCTGATGATGGCGAGTCCGTTGGGGCTTTGGGCGGACGCTCTCAAGCAGCCCAATATTATCTTCCTGATGACGGACGATCAGCGCTGGGACAACATGGGCTGCTACGGCCGGACGGAATTCAAGACGCCGAATATTGACGCGTTGGCCGAGCGCGGCGTTATCTTTGACCAGGCCTTTAATACGGTCGCCATCTGCATGCCCAGCCGTGTGACGATGATGACCGGGCGCTATTTTTCCAGTCACCGCGTCGGCTTTGTTGCGCCGAACGACTACACCCTGTCGTGGGCTGATTTCGGGCAGGGTTATCCGGCGCTGCTCAAGAAGGCGGGCTATCGCACCGGCTTTGTCGGCAAGGTTGGTTTTACGGTTTCAGAACAGGCCCAGCGGCCGTGGGCGGGTGTTCCGTACGATTACAAAGGGAATATGGGCAACGTCTTTGATTTCTTTGCCGGATCGGATCCGACGGAAGAGAAAAACCTGGAGGTGTGGCCGGAAGACGATGCGGAGCTGCAGGCGATCTATAAAAATAAGGTGAAGGGTGAAAGCCGCACGCTGCGCGTCGGAAAGGCCATTCTTCGTTTTCTTGAAACGCAGCCGAAAGATCAGCCGTTCTGTCTGTCGGTCAGTTTCTACGGTGTAAAGCATGACAGCAATAACCACATGTACATGCCGCATTATGAGATGTTTAAAAACTACAACTTTTCCGTGCCGGACAACTGGGTGGAAGGCGACAACGAGGACCTGCCGCAGGTGGTGAAAGATCATGCCCGCGGTGTTTACCTGCACCGGGCGCGAACCTCGACGCCTGCGCTCTATCAGCGACAGGTGCGCCGCTTCGCCACGCAGGCCTATACCGTCGACCAGCAGGTCGGGCTGCTGGTGGATAAGCTGAAAGAAAAGGGGCTGCTGGAAAATACCGTCATCATTTACACCAGCGACAACGGACGCCTGCAGGGCTCACACGGCCTGTTCGATAAATGCATCCTGTACGAAGAATCGGTCAAAGCGCCGCTGATTGTTTTTGATGGACGCAAGCCGGTGCAGGGCCGCCGCGAAAATGCGCTGATTTCCTCCGTCGATATGGCCCCGACCATCCTCTCACTCGCCGGAGTGAAAGCGCCGGAAATTATGCAGGGCCGCGATTTTTCCGGCGTGCTGGACCAGACGCAGGATATGTCCCAATGGCGCGATGCGGTGCTGATTGAAAATCTGTTTCTGGTTGACCTGTTCAAATCGAAAAAGAAGCCGAACGTGCTCGAGATTAACCAGAGTGTGATTGACAACAACGAATCCTATCGCAGCCGCGGCGTGCGCACCGAGCGGTTTAAATATTTTATCTACTACGAGCACGATCCGGTCATCGAAGAGCTCTATGATGTGGAGAAAGACCTGCTGGAGCAGAACAACCTGGTCAACAATCCGGAATATGCCGAGCAGCTCAAAAAGCTGCGTGAGCGGACCGAAGAGCTCTATTCGGACGCGGTAAAATAAATTTCCGGATCTAGGGCGGGAATGCGCGTTGTTCCCTGAAAGCTGGACAAGCCCCTGTTCCAGACAGTAACTTACACCGGTTTATCACGATCAGGAGGAAAGGCCTGACGCGGCAAGTCGGTGTTATATTTGGGACTGACCACAACCGAAGGGGATTCCTGTGAAAACGATTCTTTGTGCCTTACTGCTAACCGCTTGCGCGGGCGTGCTTTCAACTTTTGCCGAGTCAAAAACCGGGCTTGCCGCGGAGCAGGGAAAACTGATTGAGCTGGCGCCGAACGGAGCCTAGGTGTGGCATGCGGATCCGGTGACGACCTGGAACAAGGAGCGCCTGTTTTTTGCCCATGTGGACAGCGATAAAAGGCGGATCATGTTTTCTTCGTGCGACCCCGCTACAGGGAAGCTTTACCCGATCACAATTTCGACGGAAAAATCAACCTATGTCGATTCACACGACCACCCGGCGATCTGCGTGCTGCCGGATGAGTCGATGCTGCTGGCCTCCGCGTTGCTAACCGCGGCACATCGTTATGTCTTCTCGCGTTTCGTCGAGCGCTTTCCCCGGACCAACGGATTCATCGCCAATGCGTTTCTGAAATAATCAGCCCCGGGTTCCCCACGGTCCGGTCTAGTGTTTAAACAGGCCGAGGGTATGAGCTTTATGGATGGCGCCGGGGGCGTTGACGGCGTTGAGCTTTTCGTAGATGTGGCTGACGTGGGTGACGACGGTGCTTTCGCCGATCTCGAGCCGGGCGGCGATCTCTTTTTTGGCCAACCCTTCGGCCAGCAGCGTCAGGATTTCCATTTCCCGGCCGGAGAGGGCGGGGGCCGCTTCCTTTTGCACGGGGGTGTCTTTCAGGGTGGCCAGAATATATTTTGCCACGCCGGCATCAATCGGTGCGCCGCCCTCCATCACGGTGCGGATACCTTCGATAATCTGGGCTACGGTGGAGGATTTGAGTAGATAGCCTGAGGCGCCGAGCCGAATGGCCTGCAGAACATCGGCTTCCATGTCGGATTGGGAGAGCACGAGGATGCGGGTGTCGGGGGTATAGTTCTGGAACCAGGGAATGGCGTCGAGTCCGCTCATGCCCGGCAGGTTGAGGTCGAGCAGAATGAGGTCGGGCTTTTTCGTGATGGTGTAATCCTGCACGCTTCGCAACGCCCTTTCAACAGTTCCAAACTGGGCGAGCAATTCGAAGTCCGGATCTTTTTTCAGGGCCATTTCGATGACTTCCCGGTATTCGGGATGATCTTCGACCAGCAGGATGGTGATGGGCTTTTTCATGGGCGGATCCTTTGTTTGCGGTGGAGCTGAAGGGTGAGGCGGATGCATGTTCCGCCTTCCGGCGCTTCTTCGGCCACGACTTTGGCGCCGAGCAGCCGGGCACGGCGTTTGAGCGAGGCGGGGATGCCTTCGGGCAGGCCGCGCCCGTTGTCGTACACGCTGAGCCGGATCTCTTTCGGGGAGACGGTCAGTTGCGTAACGAACCGGGTTGCGCCGGAGTGGCGGCTGATGTTGACCAGGGATTCCTTGTAGAAGAGGAAGAGATCAAAGCAGGTCCGGCGAGCGAGCCGGCTGATATATTCTTCGCCCTCGATGGAGATTTCATGGTCGAGCCGGGCCATGATCCGCTGGGCCGCCCGCTGCATATCCGCCACAAGGCCTTTATGCAGAGTGTCGGAGCTGAACATCCGGGTGCAGTTGCGTACGGCGATGCCGGAGCGTTCTGTGACGGTGCGAATGCGCTGGTGCAACATGGCCAGTTCATCGGGGTCACCCTTGGAGCCCTCGGCCAGATCGCTCAGCAATCCAATGGTGTGCAGGTTGGCGCCGAGTTCGTCGTGCAGGTCGGCGGCGATGCGCTGCTCGATTCGGCGGACCTCCCGCATATGCAGAAGTCGATCAATGAGGATGGTGAACCCGATCCCCGCCATGAGCAGGGCGGAGAGCCATCCGAGCAGCTGAAGGTTGCCCTTCTGCTTTTCATACCGCCGCTTCAGTTCCTGTGCTACGAGAGGGCGTTCGGTTTCCAGGTCGTGGCGACGGGCAAGCTGCCGCATCCATTCGCGGGTGGAGAGAATGGTTCCATACATGTTGCGTCCGTCCGTGAGCTGGGACAGGGGTCTTCGTCGATTTACGGCAACATCAGTTGAGGTTACGGATTTTCCAAGTGCGAGGTTTTTGCCGACGGAGAGTAGTTCGATTTCCGCGAAGCCGAAGCGCGGGGACTGGGGGCCAAAACGGTAATCATCGGCTGGCCCCTCAATGTTCAGCCGGAAAAAGCGGTTGGTGGTTGCGGGGAAGGCCCATATCATCACGGGCGCCATGTCGTAGATGGTCTCCAGATGCAGGTCGAGCAGGGTTTTTGCATCGGAAAAGTCAGGCTGGTCTGCTCCTTCCAGGCGCATTTTGTGCGGGATGGCAAAGCCGCTGGTCAGGGGCTGAGGCAGGGTGTCGCTCGGGTCGACGGCATGCAGGTGCAGGCGGGAGACGGGATGGGAATCTTCCAGATCGATGGTGAGCGATGGGTGAAGGTTCGTGGTGAATCGACTGACGAACGCTACGCTCTTTTCTCCCGTGGCTGCATCCATCAGGTAGGGAACAAAGCCGTCCACGAGATATCGTGCATCCCATGCGCGCCCTTCGCGGCGGTTCGACTTTGAGTGGACCAGGCCATGCAGTGCTACGTTTTCCTGCCCGTTGAATGCCATAATCTCGGAGAGCTGAAAGACACAGCGTTCGTCGAATGCCCGAAGGGAAAGGCGCTCACACTCGATGCGTATCCAGGAAGCCGTTATGCCGCTGCATGGAATCGCAAGCGGGGCTGTTCGCGGGAGGAAATCTTCCTCTTCGGTGTATTCGGCAATGATGCTGCCTTTGAGGTTGTCGGAGGTGCCGGCAATCAGGCGGAAAGATTTCGGAAAACCATCCGCTTGAAATCCGTCATCCGCATCCCGTCGGATAACCGGAGCCAATATGATTTCATCCAAAGGGTACTCGGCCCTGAAGTCGATTTCTACCCATTCCGGCTGATGTTCATTCGGATGGCTGTCGGAACGATATCCGATGGCGCCCGTCCCGCTTCGTATGCTGTATCGCGCCAGTGATCTCAGTTCGGCGTTAATATCCGATCGCCGTTTTTCCAGTGTGGAGAGGGGCCATGAACTCAGGTCGTTGGTGGAGGCCGGCATCGCGCGGCAGAACCCCGCAAGCAGGGATGCACATAAAATCAGCTGTCTTAGATTTTTTGCCCTGAGCGCCATGCGTATATTCCCCGCGGATTGTGCCTGCCTTGTATTTTCATGCACCGAAAATCAAAGCGTATCGTTTTCCGGCGGTGACGCCATCATAAAAAATGAGGATGTACAGATTGCGGAAAAGCGGGATACCCTCAATTGTTTTTTGAATAGCAACGGGGCTGTTCAACGCATCGAGACAAACCGTCAAAGGAGACAAAATGAAAAAGTTCATCTATGCATTGATCGCATGTTCGCTGGTTGTCGGAGCCGCGCAGACCGCAGAGGCCGCAAAGAAAAAGGGCAAGAAAAAGAAAGCCCCCGCCTCCGTCACCCTTGCGGCGGCAGACGCGGATCAGAATGGGGTGGTCACCAAAGCCGAGTTCACCAAGGCCATGAAAGCCAAATACAAAAAGATGAAGCCGGCACTGATCGCCAAGATTTTTAAGGCCAAAGACACGGACGGAAACGGCAGCCTGACTGAGGTAGAGCTGAATCCCACGAGTGCAAAAAGCACTGAAACCACTGAGAGCGCAGAATAAACCGGCGTCGAGTAATGCATGGTTTTGTACCGCCCGCATCCTTTTTAGGGGTGCGGGTTCTTTTTTGTTCCGGGACAGAATGGTTGAGTGCCGCCACACAGCGCGGTCCGGTTGCAACCAAATATAATCGCTGATTATGCCGCTGGGCGCTGATGTTAGAGGGGGTGAATGATGACCAATTGCGGGAATCCGCCCCGTCCGCGCAATCCGGGGTTAAAAAACCAGTCGCAGAGCTTCCACAAAAGCACCCGGAGAATCTTTTTTAGCGGGGCATCCTAAAAAATGTGGATATTCGCGCGGAATGGATTGTGCGTACTATGTGCACAATTGGTGAAGGACAGTCTTGGTTGCCGTCACAAGGCGTTTATACTGTTGAAAGCTGGTGCGGCTTGATTTTTCCCGGCTGCCGCACCGTGTGTGTGGGGGCGGGGAACGCCGGCCTGATGGTCCGTAAAAGAGAGATCATATGTTGAGGAGTCAAAAATGAAACGAGCCCTGTTGTTGACCCTGTTTGCTGCCGGTTGCCTGACCGCGTTGGGAGAACTGGATGAGGAGACTCTGAAACGGCTTGAGGATGTGGAGATTGCCGGGATCCGCGACGATAAGATTCGGGACCATGACCATAATAAGATTGCGGTGCTGGAGGTGAATACCGCCCAGAATGAGGATGATTATGGTGAGGGATTCCGGATCCGCGTTGTTGTGGAGCTGAGGGACAGCGAAAAGAACATGTACCTTGCTGAATTTACGGCGGACCGCTCGGGCGAGATTGAGTATTGGGACGAATATACCGGCGAAGACTACTGGTTTCTCTATATGCCGTACGGAGATTTGAAGCGCCTCCAGGTAAAAGGATATGCTGTTCAATACGGCTATATGGATGGAGAAACCTTCCGCATTTGTGCAGAGGAGTATGATGGCGCAAAGACGCTGGAAGAGCTTAAGGAGCGAACCCAAACCCCTTTCCCAGGGAAAATTCGCATGATGCACTATTATATCTATGACGACGAGGACGAGGGGCTGACGGAGAGCACCCCTCGGTCGCTTCGGCCGGTTAGAGACTAATCTTGTCGCCGGCGGGGCGAAACAACCTGCTGAACAAATGCTTTCGGGAGTTTTCCCGCTTTATATTAGAAGGGCCCACATGGCCCGGTAAAAGGAGAAGAGATGCAACGTATATCAGCACTGATCGGGGGCGCACTGTTCGTCGCAGTACCCGGAATGGCCGAAATCCTTATCACCGCGGACGATCACGCGGTCGACAGCGATGTCGTGCTCGAGAGCGTGGTGAAGGAAGTGAAATCTGTTCCCGGCGATACCGTCCAGGTCGTCGAGGATTTAATCATTTATGCCGCCGACGAAACCATCTCCACCATCAATGGGGTAAAGTCGATCATGGAAGAAAATGAACATGATCAGGCGCAGCAGGAGGCGATGCAGGCCGTTGAAGAGGCCTGGCCCTCACCCAGCAAAGTCCACTTCCGCTCCTATGCGGTAACCGGCGAGGTCGGCAGTGAACTCATGGAGGGCGCGGAAGCCGAAGCCGGCTCGGTCGTGAATGTGTCGGGCGCCTTTATGGGCATGGAATTTCCGCCGGGCACCTCGGCCTATTACCGCCCGGATTTCCGCCGTCTGATTGTGCGCCAGACGATGGAAAACATGCTGATCATCGAGGACGTGCTCTCCGAGCTGCACCACGCCAGCCGCGAACTGCGCGGCCACCAGATTGAAATCGAAACCAAATTTGTAGAGGTCAGCCAGACCACGCTCAACGAACTCGGCTTTTCCTGGACCTTTGATGGAAAAGGAAGCGAAACCGCCACCGGCGGCCTGGTCGACAGCGGTAGCGGAGACCTGAATATTCTTGACGACCTGTGGCTTCCGGCCGGTCAGGAACTGCTCTCCGACACGCTGCGCACCACCGCCGACGCTTTGGGCTCGGGCGTGGCATCCGATACCCTGGAACTCACCAAGACCGTCGGTTCGCTTCAGTGGAGCCTCGCCATCAGCGCTCTGGAGCAATCGGATGACAGCGATGTGCTTTCCGCGCCGCGCGTCGTGACGCGCGACGGCAGCACTGCCATCATTCAGGTGGGCGAAGAGCAGATGCTCCCGCGCAGCTTTAACGTACCCAGCCAGAACACCAACCCGTTTATCGAGCATTCCGATTGGGAACTGGATCTCATCGGCGTCTATATGGAGGTCACCCCGGAGCTTCGCGAGGGCGACCTGATTGACCTCGAGCTCCATCCGGTCATCAAGGAGGTGATCGGGCAGGACTCCTACCGGGCCGTGGAAGAAATTGGGACGGTCTCGGGTACCGGCGCCTCCGCAGTTTCCGACACCCCGGCGCTCTTCGGCAGCGTGCCCTATTTCCGCATTCGCGAACTGGAAACGCGGGTGACGGTGGCCGACGGCAGTACGGTCGGTATGGGCGGTTTGATCTACGACAAACTCGAATCATACCACGACGAAGTCCCTGTATTGGGCAGCCTCCCGTTCATCGGCCGGCTCTTCCGCTCGGAAGGCGAAAGCAGCGTTAAGCGCAACCTGATGATCTTCGTTACCGCCTCGCAGGTGGATGTGCACGGCCGCACCACAGCCGATATCGCGCTGAGAAAATAACCCGGTTTTAGTTTTAGGAGAAACATCATGCGAAAAGTAGAGAACCTTTTGTTGTCCGCCCTCCTGGTGGCCGGTGCTGTTCATGCCCAGGCCTCGTCAGTAAGTCTGGATCAACTTTTTGAGTCGCTCGAAACTCATCAGATCCCGGTGGAACCTGAGGTGGCTCCGGTTGCGGAACTTGAGGTGAATGCCGCCGCGGAGCCCGAAGTGGACGTGGCCGCGGAGCCCGCAGAGGCTGCACCCGGCGAACCCGAAGTGGACGTGGCCGCGGAACCCGTTGTGGCGACTTCTGCCGCACTCGACGTGGACACTGCCATGGAAGAGAGCCGCAAGTTGTATGTGGCCGGTGAATTTGAAAAAGCCCAGAAGGGCTTTGCCCGAATCGTCGAGGCGCAACCGGAAAACCTGACGGCCCGGACCTATCTGCGCAAGCTGCTTGAACGCGGCCGGCGAACCGCCGAGATCCGAGGCATGGACGAGCTGAACGAGGCGTGGTCCACCGGCCTGGTGCTGCGCTCGTATACGCTCGGTAGTGACGCGATTGAAAAGATGAACCTGGGCGAAGCCAAAGGGGCCGAGGATGTTGCGGACAAATTTCCGGAAGTCGACTTTCCGGAAGGCGCCGTCGCGCTATACCGGTCGAAGATGGAAAAAATCTTTGTGCGCAACACCCGCGAAAACCTGGCGGTGCTGGAAGCCATTCTGGACGCGACGGATGTTTCCAAAATGAGAACCGATGTGGAGCAGATTGAAATCGAAGCCAAGTTTGTGGAAGTGTCCGAAGGAACCCTGGAAGCGCTGGGCTTTGAGTGGCGCAGCATTCCGGGCCAGGCCATCGGCAACCCGGCGGGCTCCAGCGATGTCAGCCTCGGAGGAGGCGTAACCATTCCGGAAGGATCCTTCCTCTTTGACGATGCGCTGCGCGGATCCTCCAGCCTGCCATTGCCATTCAGCCGTGGCGACACCACCGGCCATGGCCGCCTCGCGGCTTCCGGAAACTGGAGTTCCACCAGTTTTGAAGACACCTTCAGTACCGAGACGGATTCGATGAGACTTCGCTACACCGGCTCAACCCCGATGGATGTGGTGATCAGCGCCCTTGATCAGAGCACGGGGTCCGATGTGCTCTCCGCGCCGCGCATCGTGACCCGCGACGGGGAAGAGGCCACCATTCGCGTCGGGGAGCTTCATTCGTTCCCGGAAGTGTACGAAGCCGACACCTCTCAGGCCACCCTGATCCAGGTCGACTACGAAGATTTTGAGGAAAAACTGCTGGGAATCGAGCTGCTGGTGACTCCGGTGGTGGATGGCGATCTGATTACCCTGAGCCTGAACCCGCGGATTACCGAACTCGCCGGCTGGCAGCAATTCCAGCTGGCCGAAGCCGACTCCGTATACACCCACCGACAGGGGGCCGTTAAAATCACCTTTGAAGAACATGACGCCGTTGTTGCGGAACTGCCGATCTTCAAGAAGCGCGAGATTGAAACGGAAGTCACCATTGCCGACGGCAGCACCATCGGCATGGGCGGACTGATGAGCGAAGAGATCGAGTCGTTCGAAGACCGGGTTCCGGTGCTGGGCAACCTGCCGCTGGTGGGCCGCTTCTTCCGCAACGAGGGCGAGCGGGCCATCAAGCGGAACCTGCTGATGTTTGTGACGGCGCAAAAGGTGGATGCAAACGGACGAATCAAAACAGACCGTTCCTTCGAATAATCTAAAGAGTCAGTCGGGAATTATGATGAAAAAGCGAAACGCTTTAGCGCTGGTTGCGTTGCTGGCTGGGTTTTCCTCCAAGGCCGCCGTAATCAACGAATGGAGTTTTGAGACGGATGGCGCGGGCGCGACGCTGAGCAGCGCGACCAACTCCGGGCCGGACGGTGCGGTTTTCGAGGTGGATGCCGTGCCGGTTACGCAGACCGACGGGCAGGGTGGCCTCGTCTGCAGCAATGCGGTCGACGGTTCCTGCTGGACCAACGGCGCTCTTCTGCGGGCCGATGTGGTCGACCAATCCTCCGGGGTTCGCTTTTTTCGTTACGATGTTGACTATGACATGACCTCCGAGCTCAACGACAGCGGCACGCTGCTGGGGCTGGCGTTTGCCGATGCCTCCAGCACCAATCTCGCCGGGATTGCCCTGAAATATGACGTGGGCACCGAGGCCGCGCCGCCGGCCGGCATCACCGAAACCCCGCTGGCGACCGAACTGGAACTGACCGGCAGCCTTGCCGTGATTGCGCAGGTCGACCTCAGTAACCGGACCCTGAATGTCTGGTATAACCTTTCCGGCGACAGCAGCTTTAATGCGACGCCGGATGCCACCATCACCGACCTGAACCTGACGGACATTTCGGAGCTGGAGTTCCGCGCCAGCGGCGATTTTATTGCGTCCACCAACCGGGCGGCCGTCATTGACAACATCCGCACCGCCTCCTCCTGGGCGGAAATCACGGCCCTGCCGGTGGACTACCATTCCGATCCGGTTTTAAGCATCAGCGTAAGTGCCGCCGAGGCGATGGACGCCGGCGAAACCAATACGTTCGCCGTGGTCATCAGCAACAGCGCCGGAACGGCCCCGAATGTTGCATCCACCCTGACGCATGACGGGAACTCCGCCGATTTTGAGATTATAGCGGACAACAGCCCGGTTATTCTCCTCACAGGAAAATCCGTTACCAATACCTACGATGTCGTTGCCAACACCAGCGGCTTCTTCACCTTTACGGCACAGGCCTATGCCGATGGCGAAACCAACGGCGCTCCGGCATCTCTGGATCTGGTTGTAGGAGCCAACGTCAGCGTTCTGACCAACGGGATCGTCATTGAAGAAATTTCCGGCGGAAGCTATCCCGGCTTGTATGAGCCCGGTGAAACGCTCGAAATCACCATTGTCAGCACCAATATCGGTTCTCGGACCATGTCGGACATTATCAACACGCTGACCGCCGTTTCCGGTGCTTTTGCAATCAGTCCGGCGTCGGACACCTATGCTGTTCTTGAGCGCGGCGCTTCCACGTCGACGGTCTATCAGGTGACGATCGGAGCCGGCATGTCCGCCGGAAGCTATACGTTCAATGCGGCCAATAGCGCGGATGGAGAAACCTGGTCCGCCGACTTTGATCTCGATGTCTTCGTGCGCCAGCCGTATCAGGATCGGGTAAAGGCCGACAACAACGACGACCTCGATCTGGGCAGCAGCTGGACGGATCTGATTCCGCCCAACGCCACCGATCGCGCCGTTATGGATGGCACGGTCACCTCGGATGTCACCACCGAGCTTGGCTCCGATCTTTCGTGGCGCGGCATTGTACTCGCCGGCAACAGCGCCGCATGGACCATCAGCAGCACCAACGATAACACGCTGACCATCGGCGAAGAGGGCATCGACATATCCGCGGCCGGAAACGACCTGACCATTTCCAACACCGTGGCCTTCGGCACGGATCAGCTGTGGAATGTCTCCACCTCCGGAACGTTGACGGTTTCGGGTACGCTTTGCGGAACCAATGATGCCGGCCTGGTCAAAGACGGCGAAGGAACGCTCGTTCTGGGGGCTATGAGCAATAGCTATAGCGGCGGAACCGTCATCAGCAACGGAACGATCATGGTCGGTGCGGTCGACACTGTGATTGACGAGGATGAAATTGCCTCGACCGATGCGCTGGGATCCGGGCTGATCACTCTCTGTCAGGGAGGGGCGCTGGGAGCGACGACGGAAGCCTCGCAGGCAGGGCTTGTTGATGTTCTGAACAACGACACGGAGCTGGCCGACGAATTCGGTACGTTCAACCCGGCGGGTTCTTTGCAGTTGAACGGAAATGTCAGCGGTCTCGGCAGCCTCATTAAAACCGGTAGCGGAACATTGTATCTGAACGGAAACAACACCTTCGGCCTGTTTGGTGAAACCATCTATGGCGGTGCCGCAGTGATCCACAGCGGTACATTGGGCTTCATGAACACGGCGGCTCTTCCTTCCGGAACCATCTATATGACCGGCGGTACTTTCTACATGGATTCGGCCGCCACCGTTACGAACGATTTCAAGATTGATGGCAGCGCCACCGTAAGTTCGAAATCCTCTGCAAGCGTGACCTTAAGCGGTAATATCAGCGGTTCAGGAACATTGACCAGAAGTGCTGCTGTTAAGTTGACTGGGGACATCAGCGGCCCGTTGGCGGTTAAATTGACGGGCACCGCTCCTGCGCTGACCGGGAATAACACCTTCACCGGCGGCTTGACCCTGTCGCACAGTACAACCTTTAGCTTCGGGGACGGATCGTTCGGCAGCGGACCGGTCACGCTGACCGGAGCCGGCTACCTGAACCCCAATGCAAGTATGGTGGTTGATAACGATTTCAGCATCAGCGGCACGCATCGCCTGTATCACAGCGGCAAGGTGCTTGAATTGGCCGGGCCGCTGTCCGGCACCGGAGGGTTTAACGGTCAGTATGCAAACGGAACCCTGACCCTCAGCGGCAATAATTCCGATTGGTCCGGAAGCTTTTCCAACTTCCGCGGAACATTAAAGGTGGCTCACCCCAATGCGCTGGGAAGCGGCGGAACCATTACGGTTTATAAAGGCAATACACCGACGATTTCGGTGGAGACCGATCTCTCTGCCGGCGTGAACAAAACCTTTGCGACGGCATCGACGGGCGGGTTAATCTTTGACACCCAATATGACATGAAAGTGCTGGGTGCCGTCAAAGGATCCCGGCCCATCACCAAAACCGGCGCGGGCAACCTGATCCTCAACGGGGTCAACACCCACTCGGGAACCGCGGGCACCATGACCGTCAATGAAGGCATCCTGACCGTCAATGGCTCGTTGGCCAGTTCGCTGACCACGATTGCCACCGGCGCCACGCTGGCGGGCACCGGCACGGTCGATCAGGTGACGATGCAATCCGGCTCCACGTTGCGCTCCAGCGGCGGCATGACCTTTACCGACAAACTCCTGATGGATGGAAATGTTAAAACCATCATCAGCCTAGCAAGCGGTGTTCCCGGCCTGCAGGGCCCCAGTGACCGTTCGCTGACCGCCAACGGCGATTTGGTGCTGGATTTTTCCGACTACGACGGGGTTTCCGTGGGAGACACCATCAGCGTGTTCGAGGGCTGGGGCCTGCTGACCGATGACGGCGTGGAGGTCTACGCTCTCGGCCTGCCGGCGGATACCAAGCTGGACACGTCTGGTCTCTTTGTAGACGGAACGGTAACCGTGGTTGCCGTTGCCGCCGGTGACGTAGAAGCCCGGTCCGAAACAATAGGGCTGGAAATCATCGTTCAGAAAGGCAGCACAAACTCGGCCACGCTCGTTTTGAGCAATCCGACCGCCGGGGCGCTCTCCTATACGGTAAGCCCGGACGGCGCTTGGCCGACGGATGGCGATTATGTCGTGACCACGCAACAGCTGGCCATGGTGTATATTCCGGAAGGCTTTACCTTCAGCGACTGGGACGGAACCGATACGCTCTCCCGGGAGATCGGGTTCGACTTTGATTTGGCCGGGATCAGCTACCGGACATTCAGCGTCAGTCAGGGCGGGGTCATCACGTTGGAGTCGACGGATGGAGAAACGGCCACGCTGCAGGTGTTCGATACCGGCACCGACGTCGACCAGGACTCGATCCTGTATAAACAGGAAGACGACCGGCTGATTGTTGAGTGGGGCGACGGAACCCTTCAGAACTTCCAGGCCTGGCTGGATCAGAGCGATGGCACGGTGCAATACCACTATGGCAGCGGGGTTTCGGGATATGGTTCCATCAGCATAGAAGCGACCGGCTGCTCTGAAAGCGTCGACCATACCCCGTCGCAGAACAGCCTTCGCTTCACGCCCACTTCGTGGATATCCTATGATCCGATCCTGGGAACCATTCCGGCGGGCGGCACGAAATCCATCGAATTTACCGCTGATGCCTCCGATCAAGAGTCCGGCTTCTATTTTGCCGACGCCACGATCGAGTGGGGGGATGGCGCAGCGTTGGAGGTTGGCCTGTTCGTGGATGTTGTGAATGAGGCGCCCATTCTCTCCCTGCCCGTGTCGTTTACTTTTAGCGGTCCGGTTGGCTATATCACCCCAGCGACGATGAGCGTGACAAACACCGGCGATGCCGAGCTCGAGTATGTCATTACAAACATTGTCGACTATGCCTGGGTCAACTGGAGTGATGCCGGGGGCCTCGTGCCGGTTCCGGATACGGATACCTATGAGCTCACCTTTACCGATGATCAGTCGGGTGAAATGCCGATCGGCTTCCCGTTTATCTTCTTTGGAACGACCTACACGAATCTCTCCATCGATGTGGACGGAAGAATTATCCTCGGCGACGAAGCCTATATTTACCCGTTCTACAACGCCCTCTCCATGGAGTCGGGGGGCGACGTGCGCTATTACACCGATGCCGATAAAGCCGTCGTATTGTGGGAAAATCTCCTCTGGGATGAAGAAGTGTACGAATGGGGTGAATATTTCAACTCCCAAACCTTCCAGGCGATTCTCTACAAAGACGGCCGCATCCGCTTTAAGTATGATCAGCTGAGCGGACCGTGGCCCTATGTGAGCCCGACGATTCAGTATTCCGACGACTTTGTGGTGGGCGATCTGTGGAATGTAGACCAGACCATGTTTGTTGCCACGAATTATGTCACTAATGTCGTTGAGTATACTGTGGGGGAATATTCATGGACAGAAGAGGAACTGGTTCCAGATGGCTATATTACCAACTACTGGTTCACCATTGATAATCAGGCCATTGAGTTTACCCCGGAAGAGCCGGTCATTGTGGCCAGTCCGATGACGGGAACCATTCCGACCAACAGCAGCGTCGATATCAGCCTCTGGGGCGACGCTCGCGGCTTTGACGCCGCCTTCACCAACAGCACAACGTTGCTCTTCAACCATCAGGCCGGATCGGACTCTGTGGATGTCACATTCATTGCAACCAACAGCGTCGGCATCCCGCAGGCCGATGCCGATGGCGACGGAATGCCGGACCTGCTGGAATATGCCGCCGGCACCGACGCCGGTGATGCTGATTCCATCTTCGAGATCAGCAGCCAACAGGAAACCGACGGCTCGAGGTCGCTCTCCTGGCCGGCCGCTCTGGATCCTTTCAGCCGCGCCTATACCATCTGGTACACGACGAATCTGACCGGCGTGTGGATCGAGCTGGATACCGTTGAGAGCCTCACGCAGTATACGGACGGCGTGAACACGAATGAGTCGGTGATCTTCTATAAGGTCACGGCGCAGTAGGTCTGATGAATTTTATATGAGAGCTTTTTTGAAAGAGGATACCATTTGAACCGGCGGGCCCGGACGGAGGATTTCGCATTCCGTTGCTCTTGTTGTCTGGATCCCCTCCCAGCATGGAGTTCCGTCCGGCCCGCCGCGTTCAAACTTTAATCCTGAGTCGGTGATTTTCGATATGCGCAGAGTAAGGAAAACAAGGAGCGTAAATCCAGTTTGGCGATGCGTCCTCCTTTGGGTGTTTGTCTGGACGGGGGCGACCTTTGGCCAGGACGAGATCTCGGAGATGAGCGCCGGCGACCTGCTGAGTACGGCGACGAAAAAGCTCTCCACCGAGAACTATGGCTCCGCGGTTCCCTACATGATGGAATATCTCCAGCGGATGGAGGGCAACGAGGATGAGCGGGTGCTGGCCCTCTCGCAGAAGGTTCGCCTGAAGCTCGGCAAAATCCTGGCCTACATGGAGTCGCCGCTCGATGCGGCCAAATGGCTGCAGGAATACATCGATCACCAGCCGCGCTACCAACCGCGCGCGGCCTACAAGCTCCTGGCGGTCAACCTGTATGCGCTCGAAGAGTATGAAGGGTGTATTGCCGCTGCGACCAACGCGCTGACCCGGCCGCTGCCCACGGGGGCTCCGAAAAGAAAGCGGGCAGTCGATCCCGAAACGCTTTCGCGAGACGAGCGCGGCGGGTTCTCGGCCCGGCAGATCCGGCGCATGCGCAAGGAGTATGCGGAGGATGATGCCAAGCTCGGCTTCTCCGACGACCTTACCGCCGAGATTCCCGACCCCGAACCGGATTATACCCCCGAAGAGCTGGTGCTGCTGCACATGACCCTCGCGGAGGCCTATTCCGCGCTCGAGCAGTGGCAGGCGAGCATCGAGCATTATGAGTTTGTCATCGAAAACGAGCCGCAGGAGGAGCGTAAAGGCTATGCCATTCTGAAGCTGGTTCATTCGCTGGTGGCTCTGGAACAGTTCGAAGAGGCCCGCGTTTTGGTCGTTCAACTCTACCGCACCGACGTCCGCTACGATGTCCGCGTGAATATGGCGCTGATGACCGTCGCCGGCGTGTTGTTTGATGCCGAGGAGTATGACTCCGCGCTGATGCTCTACCGCATGGTGCTGCCGCGGCAGGAGCTCGTGGACTATCAGGAGCGCAAGATGAACGAGATCCGGCGCGCCACCGGGCTGCCCGAGGTGAAGGTGACGCTCTTCACCAATGATACCGGGCGGGTGGAAACCCTCTTCGGCAAGAGGTATGGGGAGATGAATACAACGGGCCGGAAGACGGATGCCCCGCTGCAACTGCCGCCCAAGCCGCCGGAGCTGCTGAAGATCGAAGAGGCGATCGGGACGCTGGTCTCGCTGCCCCCGTACGAAAACGAGGTGCTCTACCGGATCGGTCTGCTCTACGCTGCGTCGGGCCGACCGTGGGAAGCGGTGCTGGCCCTGGTGCTGATGGCCAACCGGGAACCGGGCAGTGAGATGGGGCTGCGGGCCTTTACCGAAGCCCTGCTGGTGCTGGTGAATCCGCTGAAAGAGTATGATCGTGTGGAACGGCTCGGCAAGGCGTTCCTGGCGACCCAAAGGGAAGGGGTCGGCCCCCGCCAGGTGGCCCACGCACTGGCCACCTGCTATCAGCATCAGAAGCGCTGGAAAGAGATCAAAGCCCTGCTCCCGACCATCGAGCAGTTTGTGACGTCGGATGATCCCATCGTGATTCAGTATGAGTGTGAGCTCTATTTTATGCAGGCGATTGCCGACTTGATGCTGATGAACTACGAGGAGGCAAAGAGCGGCTTTGCCAAGGTGCTCGAAGAGTATGAAGGACTCCATCAGGAAGAGAGCGCAACCCACTGGCATGCGATGTGTCGCCTCTTTCTGCTCGACCACGCGGGCGCGCTCCACGAATTGAATGCCTATGCCGAAACCTGGCCGGAAGGGCATTGGATTCCCGACGCCGCATTCCACGGCGGGGTCTGCCTCTTCGGTTTGCAGAAACTGGAGGAAGCGCAGCAGCGCTTCAGCCATGTGATCAACACGTTCCCCGACGCCAAGGTCTATTCCGATGCGTGCAGCATGCGTGGCGATCTGCTGGCCGCCAAGGCGCTGCTGGACGAGGCGCAGCGCGACTATGAAGAGGCGTATGCCACCGCCCGCACCGTGAAGCAGGGCACCTATCCGGTTTTCCAGATGGCCAGGATGTTTAATCTCGAAACGCGCCACGACGAAATTCTCGCCGTCGTCAACAGCTACCTGAAGCGTTACGGCGATGAAGCGGATGTGGCCGAGGCGACCTACTGGATCGGTAAAACCAAACTGGCGCAGGGACTGGTCGATGAAGCGGTGGCGGCCTACCGCGACGCCATCGTGGCCTACGGCGGCGATCTCCTCCAGTCCGGGGTTGACCTGATGATCGATGAGCTGGTCCGCATCGCGTCCCGGCGGCTTGAGGATACTCAGCGCCTGACGCTGGATGCCGAACTGCTGGAGGCACAGGACAAGAGCACCAACACCACCCTGCAGCTGCGGTTGCGGGTCCTGCGGGCGGAAATGGCCGGTTCCACGCTGGAACTGGGCGAGGCGCTGATTGCCGAAATCGACGAGCTGAGTCTGGCACCGCCGCCAGTGCTGGATGTGATTTGCGACGCATCGTTGGCGAAGGGCGACTATTCGCGTTCGGAAGAGATCCTGGCCCTGTTCAAGTCGGACTATGAGGATTCTGAATATTTGCGTGCGGCGCTGAAGCTGCGCGCGATGGGGCTGTTCCACGGCGGGCGGTATGCGCAGGCGCTGGAAATCTGCGCGGAGACGCAGGCGCGCTACGGAACCGAGCGGGATGCGATCTGGGCGCAGATTCTCAAAGGCCGCGCGGAGGCCGCGTCGGGCGCTTTCGAGGCGGGACGCAAGACGCTGCAGATTGTGCTGAAGATGCGGGAGTGGCGCGGAAGCCCCTATGCGGAAACCGCGTTCCGGCTGGGCGAGCTCGAAGAGCTGGCGGGCGATCTGCGCCGGGCGTTTGGGTGGTATCAGCGGACTTATATGATGTATAAAGGCTATGCCGACGGGATGTGGGCGGCGGAGGCCTATCTGGCCAGTGCGCGCTGTCTGCAGCTGCTTGGGCACGAGAATGAGATGAACGATACCTATCGCGCGATGCTGTGGGATTCATATGTAAACCGACTTCCGCAGGCGGATAGTGCCCGGGATGCGCTGGGAGCGGAAGAGAGCCGGGAAATCAGTTCCCTGATTGCGCAGGGCGCTTCGACCAATCTTGTCGTGACGCTGAAGGTGGAGGCCGCAGAGTGATTGATTCGAAACAGCCGAAGACGGAATTAAGCAAAACGGTTCCGGTCTCGAAGGGGGTGTCCAAAGGGGCGCCGTCAGGCGTGGTCCTGAGCATCGCCATTCACGCGGTCCTCCTGCTGCTGGCCGGCGGGTTTATGGTGTTCAAGTTTGTCCCCAAGGAGGAGAAAAAGTTTGTTCCTCCGCCGAAAATTGAACGCCCGAAGATGGATCTGAAACGACCGCAGGTAAAGGTTAAAAAGGCCTCGCGGCCGCGTTCCCCGCGGCGCATTTCGGCTAAAAAAAGTGTAGCCGCCATGCCGGATCTGCAGCTTCCGGATGTTTCCGGAGTGGGTGCCGCGTCCGCACTCCCCGGCGGTATCGGCGGCTATGAACTGACCCCGGATGTTTCCGAAATCGGGCTTTTCGGGGGACCCAGGTCGGTGGCGGTTGGGAATGATTTTGAAGGGCGGCTGTATGTGCTGAACCGCAGCCGCGACGGTACGGATCTGGGCTCTTTTTCTACTGCAACGGAGCTGGATAAGATCAAGCTGTTCCTCGACAACAACTGGAGCCCCTATGTTTTCTTCCCATACTACCGTAGCCCCAGAAAGCTCTATACCACCCAGTTCCTGATTCCGATTGTTCCGGCGATTTTCGGGCCGCGGGCCTTTGGGGTTCAGTGTGATTCGAGCATGAGCTTTCCTTCGTTTGTGATTCATTATAAGGGAAAATTTTCCAGCAAAAAGGGCGGCCGCTACCGCTTCTGGGGCTGCTCGGCGCAGATTCTCTTTGTGCGGATCAAGACCCGGGAACACCCCGAAGGGGAACTGGTGCTGAATGGCTCCTTTTCCTCGTGGCAGAGT
>CAZABK010000030.1:0-33041 GCA_964483355.1 uncultured Verrucomicrobiota bacterium
GTTTGAACTCACCCTGGCAGGATAAGGAGAAATAGAATGGCTACTGAAGTTTTAATGCCCAGGCAGGGACAGTCCGTAGAGTCCTGCATCATTATTGAGTGGCGCGTAAGCGAGGGTGACGTGGTCACCCCGGGCCAGGCGCTTTGCGAAGTCGAAACCGATAAGGCGACCTTCGAAGTGGAAGCTCCCGAAGCCGGCACGGTTCTCGGAATTTTCTACCCGGCCGATTCCGACGTGGAAGTGCTGAAAGTGATCGCTGCGATCGGCGAACCCGGTGAAGACATCAGCAGCATGCGTCCTGCAGATGCCGCTCCGGCTGCTGCTCCGGCCTCGGCCGTGGAAGAAAAAGCCGCAGCTCCGGCCCCGGCCGCTGCACCGGCTCCGGTTGCGAAGGTTTCCACCGGCGCGGATTACGACATTATTATTATCGGTGCAGGCCCGGGCGGTTATGAAATGGCTGAGCGCGCGGCGCACAAAGGGCAGAAGGTTCTGCTGATCGAGAAAAAATATCTCGGCGGCGTCTGCCTCAACTGGGGCTGCATCCCGACCAAGACCCTGCTCAACTCCGCCAAGCATTATGTACACGCCAAGGAAGCTCCGGAATTCGGTGTGACCACCGGCGAAGTAAAGTTTGACCTCGCCAAAACGATGGCGTGGAAAGAAGACGTCATCCAGACGCTGCGCGGCGGCATTGCGGCCATGATGAAAAAGAACAAGGTGGAAGTCCTGTTCGGTGAAGCGAAGCTGCTGGGATCGCGCAAGGTGGAAGTCGACGGCATTGTTTATGAAGGCGACAATGTGGTGATCGCGACCGGCGGTTCCCCGTTTGTTCCGCCGATTCCGGGCGCTGACCAGTCGCACGTGATGACCAGCAAGGAAATCCTCAGCCTCGACACGATGCCGAAATCCCTCGCGGTGATCGGCGGCGGCGTGATCGGTGTTGAGTTTGCCAGCTTCTTCAGCAGCCTCGGCGTGAAGGTCGACGTCATCGAGATGCTCGACGAAATCATCCCGTTCATGGACAACGGCCAGGCGCAGGCATTCCGCAAAGCGCTCAAGGGCGTCAACTTTAACCTCGGCTGCCGTGTAACGGCGATCGACGGCAACGACGTCAAGTTTGTCACCAAATCCGGCGAGGAAAAATCGATCAATGCCGACATCGTGCTGATGTCCGTTGGTCGCGCGCCGAACCTGTCTGGCATGGGCTTTGAGGAAGCCGGCCTCGACTTTGACCGTCGCGGAATCAAGGCCGACGATCAGATGCGCACCAACCTGCCGAACGTTTATGCGATCGGCGACGTAACCGGCAAATCGCAGCTGGCGCACTCCGCGACCCGCATGGGCGAAGTTGCCCTGAACACCATTCTCGGCAAGAAGGACCGCTTCCGCACCAACGCGATTCCGTGGGCGGTTTACTCCATGCCGGAAATTGCCGGTTGTGGTATGACCGAAGATCAGGCCAAAGAGGCTGGACACAACGTCGACGCCCGCGAGCTTCCGCTGATCATGAGCGGACGTTTTCTTGCGGAAAACGGCAAGCGTGGTCCGGGCGCAGTCAAGGTTGTGATTGATGCCGATACCCGCGCACTGCTCGGTGTTCATGCCTTCGGTGCCTACAGCTCGGAATTCATCTGGGGCGCCGCCGTCATGATCGAATCCGGCCTTTGTATTGAAGATGCGCAGGAGATTGTTTTCCCGCATCCGACCGTCGGTGAAGTGATCCGCTCAACCATGTTTCAGTTTTAAGTAGAATTAATCAGGAGAAAAACGATGCCAAAAGATCAAGTAGTATGTCCGAAGGAAACCCGTACGCCGGGTAAGATTACCTTTAAAGCCATTCCGGTGATGCAGTACAAATCGGACTACAAGAAGGAAGAGAAGAAATACGGTAAAGAGCGTCTGGTCAAGATGTACTATGACATGCTCATGATCCGTGAGTTCGAAACCATGCTGAACCAGATCAAGGTTCAGGGTTCCTACGAAGGTATGGAATACAACCATCCGGGTCCGGCTCATCTGTCCATCGGTCAGGAAGCCGCGGCCGTCGGTCAGGCGGTTAACCTCGACACTGACGACTACATCTTCGGCTCGCACCGTTCGCACGGCGAAATTCTCGCGAAGTGTCTTTCCGCCATTCAGATTCTCGACGACGAGCAGCTCACCAAAATCATGGATGAGTTTTTCGACGGCGCGACCGTTAACGTTGTTAAAGACGGCTCCCACGAAACCGTGAAGGATCTGGCTGAAGACTTCATCCTCTACGGCACGCTGGCCGAAATCTTCGCTCGTCAGACCGGTATCAACAAAGGTCTCGGCGGCTCCATGCACGCCTTCTTCATCCCGTTCGGCTCCATGCCCAACAACGCCCTCGTCGGCGGCTCCGGCGACGTGACCGTTGGTTCGGCCATGTTCAAGCTGATCAACCGCAAGCCGGGCATCTGTATTGCCAACATCGGTGACGCGTCCCTGGGCTGCGGCCCGGTCTGGGAAGGTTTCTGGATGGCGGCGATGGACCAGTATCGCGAGCTGTGGGACGGAACGGACCGCAAGTCTCCTCCGGTTCTGTTCAACATCATGAACAACCACTACGGCATGGGCGGCCAGACCAAGGGTGAAACCATGGGTTATGACATGGTTGCGCGTATCGGCGCCGGCATCAACCCGGAGCAGATGCACTCCGAGCGTGTTGACGGCTACAACCCGCTGGCGGTTGCTGACGCGACCGAGCGCCAGAAAAAGAAACTGCTTCAGGGTAAAGGTCCGGCTCTGCTGGATATCGTAACTTACCGTATGTCCGGTCACTCCCCGTCCGACGCTTCGTCCTACCGCTCCAAAGAAGAGATGGAAATGTGGGAAGCAGCGGACTGCATCAAGGAGTTCGGTGATTACCTCATCGAAAACGGCGCCATGACTGAAGCCGATGCAGCCGAGCTGAAAACTCAGGTTACGGCCAAAGTTTCCAAGGCGATGAAGCTCTCCATCGACGAGTCGGTTTCCCCGTACTCCTCCGTCGAGCAGATCGAAGGTCTGATGTACTCCAACGGCAAGGTTGAAAAGTTTGACGACCGCGAGCCGGAACTGCTCGAAAAGCTCGAAGACAATGCCCGCGTTAAGCAGCTGGCGCGCAAGAAGCGTTATGCGTTCGACGAAAACGGCAACCCGTACAAGCCGAACCAGCTCTACACCTACCGTGACGGTATCTTCGAAGCGATGGCGCATCGTTTCGCCACCGACCCGACCATGATCGCCTACGGCGAAGAAAACCGCGACTGGGGCGGCGCGTTTGCCTGCTACCGCGGCCTGACCGAACTGGTTCCGTATCATCGTCTGTTCAACTCGCCGATCTCCGAAGGCGCCATCGTCGGTTCCGCCTGCGGTTATGCCCTCAGCGGCGGCCGCGTCTGCGTTGAGCTGATGTACTGCGACTTCATGGGCCGTGCCGGCGACGAAATCTTCAACCAGATTTCCAAGTGGCAGTCCATGTCGGCCGGCATCCTGAAAATGCCGCTGGTGCTCCGCGTTTCCGTCGGTAACAAATATGGTGCCCAGCACTCGCAGGACTGGACCGCGATGGTTAACCACATTCCGGGCCTGAAAGTTTACTACCCGGCCACCACCAACGATGCGAAGGGTATGCTCAACCTCGCGCTGGCTGGTACTGACCCGGTCATCTTCTTCGAGTCGCAGAAAACCTACGGCGTCGGCGAACTGTTCGAAGAAGCCGGAGTTCCGGAAGGTTACTTTGAAACCGAAGAGGGCGAACCGGCTGTCCGTAAGCAGGGTAAGGATCTGACGCTGATCACCCTCGGGCCGGTTCTCTACAGCGGCATGAAGGTCGTAGACGAAATGAAGGAAAAATATGGAATGGAAGTCGAGCTGATCGACCTGCGTTTCGTAAATCCGCTCAACTATGACAAGCTGGTTGAATCCGTCAAGAAGACCGGCCGTGTTGTTCTGGCTTCCGACTCGGTAGAGCGCGGTTCCGCGCTGCACAACATTGCGGCCAACCTGACCAACCTCTGCTTCGACTACCTCGATGCTCCGCCGGTGGTCATCGGTGCGAAGAACTGGATCTCGCCGGCGGCCGAAATGGAAACCGACTACTTCCCGCAGGCCAGCTGGATCATCGACGCGATCCACGAGCGTGTCGTTCCGCTGCCGGGCCACGTTGTCGAGCACAACTACACCAACGGAGAGCTGCAGCGCATCGCGCGTCTGGGTGTGTAAAAAGTGAAACGTGACGTTTGAGCCGTGATTCACGTTCACGGCTCACTCGTCACGCAATCAAAGGTGAAATATGGCGCTTGAAGTAAACAACCACGTACATTCGACCTATTCGTTCAGCCCCTATACGCCGTCGGAAATTCCGGCCAAGGCGAAAGAGGCCGGACTGGGAACAGTCGGCATTATGGACCACGATTCCGTCTCCGGCTGTGCTGAGTTTCTGGACGCGTGTAAAGAGGTCAATATTGCCGGCACGGCCGGATGTGAAATCCGCGTGAACATGGATGGTACAGCCATCACGGGACGCAAGACCAACAATCCCGATGAGCCGAACATCAGCTACATTGCATTTCACGGTATTCCGGCCAGCCGGTTTGACGATGTCGTCAAATTCCTGGAGCCGATCCATGAAGCGCGTATTGCGCGCGACCGCAAGGAAGTGGAAAAGCTGAACGAGCTTCTGGCCGAACGCGGCGCACCGACGCTGGACTTTGATGCCGACGTGATGGCGATTTCGCAGGCGGCCAACGGCGGCTCGATTACCGAGCGCCATATTCTCTATGCGCTGTCACTCAAGCTGATTGAAGCGAATGGGAAGGGGCAGCCGCTGGTCGACTTTGTGGAAGGTCCGATGCAGATTCCGCTGAAGGGATCGCTGAAGGAGCTGCTGCTGGATGTGGACAATCCGCATTATGCCTACGATCTGCTCGGCGCCTTTAAAGCGGCGCTCGTTCCGGAATTCTTTATCACCTCCGGCTATGATGAGTGTTTGAATGTGCAGCAGGCGGTCGACTTTGCCAACGAGATCGGCGCGATTCCGGCCTATGCCTATCTGGGCGACGTCGGCGAATCACCGACCGGCGACAAGAAGGCCGAAAAGTTTGAGGATGATTTTCTCGATGAACTGGTGCCGGAACTGACCCGCATCGGCTTTAAGGCGATCACCTACATGCCGCCGCGCAACACGATGGAACAGATGGTTCGCCTGCAGCAGCTTTGCCGCGACAACGACCTGATGGAAATCAGCGGCGTCGACATCAACAGCTCGCGCCAGTCGTTCAACTGCCCGATCCTGCTGGAGCCGGCGTTTAAGCACCTCGCGGATGCGGCCTGGGCGTTGATTGCGCACGAAAAGCTGGCGGCTGCCGACCCGAAGCTGGCGCTGTTCAGCCCGGAAAACCCGATGGCTGAGCTTTCACTCGAAGAAAGAATCAGCAAATATGCGGAAATTGCGCGGAATGCTGACCACACCAAACCCGAAGAGATGATTAACCGGATCTAAGGAAATATGATGAATAAATTTGAAATTGCCCCGCTGCTGCGAGGCCTGACATTTGATGGAGAAAAGGGCGATATTGTCGTCTTTCAGGAAAGCATTGAAAACGCGGAACTCACCTGTTCCGCCGACGAACTCAAAGCCAAGGTTAAGCCCGGCATTCGTTCGGTAATGGTTGACGGCGTGGGCGGATTCCTGCTCGGCGAAGACTATGACGACGCCGTGAACGGAACGGCTAATGCCGCGAAAGTCACCGGTCGTGCGGCCGTCGTAAACAACAAGGTCTGTGTGGTGACCGGCGGTGCGCAGGGCTTCGGTGAAGGGATCGTGCGCGAGTTGGTCAAAAACGGCGCGATTGTTTTCATTGCCGACATGAACGTGGACGGCGCGAAAAACCTGGCCGCTGAACTCAATGAAGAAGCGGGCCGTACGGCAGCTTTCGGAATTGCGGTGAATGTTTCCGATGAAGAATCGGTTAAGGCCATGGTTGAAGACGTGGTGAAAACCACCGGCGGAATTGACCTGTTTGTCAGCAACGCGGGCGTGCTGCGTGCTGAAAGTGTAAAAACCCAGTCGCTCGCCGACTTCGGTTTCGTCACCAATGTGAACTATGTCGGCTATTTCCTGTGCACCAAATATGCGGCGCCGGTCATGGAGATCATGAATAAGCCGTCCGGCAAATATTACACCGATATCATCAGCATTGCTTCAAAGTCTGCGCTGGAAGGTTCCAATAAGAACGGTGCCTATGCTGGATCTAAATTCGGTTCCGTCGGCCTGACCCAGAGCTTTGCCAAGGAACTGGTTGTGGACAACACCAAGGTCAACACGGTCTGTCCGGGCAACTACCTCGATGGACCGCTCTGGAGCGATCCGGAACGCGGCCTGTTTGTTCAGTATTTTAATGCCGGCAAAGTCCCGGGCGCGAAGTCGCTGGAAGATGTCCGTGCATTCTACGAAGGACAGGTTCCGCTCAACCGCGGCTGTTTCCCGGAAGATGTCGCCCGCGCGATCTTTTACGCGGTAGAGCAGAAATATGAAACCGGCCAGGCCATTCCGGTGACCGGCGGTCAGGTGATGCTGAACTAGGGAACCGCAGAATATCGAACAGGCAATACCGAATTTAAACACCTAAAACTTAACACTTAAAACTGAGAACAGGTAAAACCTATGAAAACCAAAGCAGTTAGACTTTACGGCGAAAAGGATTTACGGCTCGAGGAGTTCGAGCTTCCGGCGATTGCCGAGAACGAAATCCTGGCCAAGATTGTATCCGATTCCATTTGCATGTCGTCCTACAAGGCGGCGTCGCAGGGAACAAACCACAAACGCGTCCCCAACGATGTTGCGGAAAATCCGATCATTATCGGACATGAATTCTGCGGCGAAATCGTCGAGGTCGGCAGCAAATGGGCGGATCGTTTTACCGCGGGCGATAAATTTTCCATTCAGCCCGCCATCAACTATGAAGAGGGTCCGGTCGGCATTCTCTCCGCCCCGGGGTATTCCTACCAGAACATCGGCGGCGACGCGCAGTATGTGATCATTCCGGCGGAAGTAATGGAGCAGGACTGCCTGCTGCCGTTCAATGGCGACGCCTACTACCACGGCTCGCTGGCGGAACCGATGTCCTGCATCGTCGGCGGCTTCCACGCCAACTACCACACCACGCCCGGCAGCTATGTTCACGAGATGGGCATCGTTGAAGGCGGCGCGATGGCGCTGCTCGCCGGCGTCGGCCCGATGGGGCTCGGTGCGATTGATTATGCAATCCATTGCGACCGCAAGCCCGGCCTGCTGGTCGTGACCGACATCGACAGCGCCCGCCTGGAGCGCGCCGCTTCGATCTACACGGTTGAAGAAGCCAAAGCCAACGGCGTTGAACTGATCTACGTCAACACCGCTGAAGAGGGTAAGGATGTCGACTACCTGAAGTCGCTGACCCCGAAGGGCGAAGGCTTCAACGATGTGTTTGTTTATGCTCCGGTGCGCCCGGTGCTCGAACAGGCAGATAAGCTGCTGGCTTTCGACGGCTGCCTCAACTTCTTCGCCGGACCGACCAATCCGGAATTCTCGGCCGAGTTCAACTTCTACAACGTCCACTATGCAGCCACGCACGTGGTCGGCACCAGCGGCGGCAACACCGACGATATGATCGAGTCGCTCAAGATGATGGAAGCCGGAAAACTGAACCCGTCCACCATGGTAACTCACGTCGGCGGCCTCGACGCCGTCATCGACACCACGCTCGGCCTGCCGAACATTCCGGGCGGCAAAAAGCTGGTCTACAACAACGTCAGCATGCCGCTGGTCGCGCTGGACGAGCTGAAGAACATGGAAGGGGACCTCTATCAGGGTCTCGCGGCAATCGTGGAAAAGGAAAACGGCCTGTGGAGCCCGGAAGCCGAACGCTTCCTGATCGAAAACGCGCCGGCAATTTAACTTGAACAAATAGGGGAAACTCAATGGATCTGAAACTTATTGCAAATACGATTCGCGGTCTTTCGATGGACGGCGTACAGGCGGCCAACTCCGGCCATCCGGGCATGCCGATGGGCATGGCTGATGTCGCGGCCGTACTCTGGGCAAACTACCTGAAGCACAATCCGGAAAACCCGGACTGGGCCGACCGCGACCGCTTTGTTCTTTCGGCCGGTCACGGTTCGATGCTCATCTACTCGCTGCTGCACCTCGCGGGTTATGACCTGCCGATCGAAGAGCTGCAGAACTTCCGTCAGTGGGACAGCAAAACCGCCGGTCATCCGGAATACGGTCACACGGTCGGTGTTGAAACCACCACTGGACCGCTGGGGCAGGGCTGCGGCAACGCAGTCGGTATGGCCATCGCGGAAGAGATGCTCGCCGCACGCTTCAACACCGAAGCCAAAAAGATTGTCGACCACTACACCTATGTCATCTGCTCAGAAGGCGAACTGGAAGAAGGCATTTCCAACGAAGTCTTCTCGCTGGCCGGCAACCATGGGTTGAACAAGCTGGTGGTCTTCTACGATGAAAACTTCATCTCCATCGAAGGCGACGTCCGCATCACCTACAGCGACGATGTGGTTAAACGCATGGAAGCCTATGGCTGGCAGGTCCAGACCGTTGACGGCCATAACCACGAACAGATCGCGGCTGCCATCGAGGCCGCTCAGGCGGAAACCGAAAAACCGTCCTTCATTGTCTGCAAAACCAAAATCGGTTTCGGTTCGCCGAACAAGGAAGGCACTCACGACTGCCACGGTGCTCCGCTCGGTGAAGAGGAAGTCGTTCTCACCAAGAAAAACCTCGGCATGTCCGAAGAGAAATTTTTCGTTCCGCAGGAAGTGCGCGATGTCTTCGCCGCGCGCCTCGGCGAAATGAAAAAGATGGAAGCCGAATGGAATGCGGACTTCGCCGCTTGGAGCTCTGAGAACGCCGATCTGGCTGCGCTGTGGGATGCCCACATGAATCAGGAGCTTCCGGCGGACCTCAGCGAAAAAATGCCGGCCTTTGATGCGCCGCTCGCAACGCGTGCCGCATCCGGAAAAGTATTGCAGGAAGTCGCGAAGGAGCTTCCGTTCCTGGTGGGCGGCTCGGCCGACCTCGCCGGTTCCAACAACACCCACCTGTTCGATTATTCCGACATTGGAAAAGATGCCTTCGAAGGCCGCAACTTCCACTTCGGCGTACGCGAAATCGGTATGGGCGCCATCATGAACGGTGTTCAGGTGCACGGCGGTTTCCGGATCTACGGCGCCACCTTCCTGGTCTTTGCCGACTATGTCCGCCCGACCCTGCGTGTTGCCGCGCTGATGAACCTGCCGGTCATCTATGTTCTCACCCACGACAGCTTCTGGGTGGGCGAAGACGGCCCGACGCATCAGCCGATCGAAACCATCAGCGGCCTGCGCATGATGCCGAACGTTACCGTGATCCGTCCGAGCGATCCGAAGGAAACCGGATGCGCCTGGGAAGCGGCTCTGAAGAATACGTCCGGCCCGACCGTGCTCTGCCTGACGCGCCAGAACCTCGAGGTGCTCGACCGCGAAAAATACAACATGGACGGCCAGCTCGCCAAGGGCGCCTTCACCATGTTCCAGAGCGGTGAAGGTACGCCGGAGCTGCTGATGATTGCCACCGGTTCGGAAGTCAAGATCACCATCGATGCCGCTGAAAAACTGGCCGCCGAAGGCGTTAACGTCCGCGTCGTCAACATGCCGTCGCGCGAGCTGTTCGAAGCGCAGGACGAAGCTTACCAGAGCGAAGTGATGGCCGACGGCTGCACCAAGCGCATGGTGGTTGAAGCCGGCACCTCCTACGGTTGGGATAAATATGTTGGCCGCTGCGGCGTAACCATCTGCAAAGACACCTTTGGTGCATCGGCTCCGGGTGGACTGCTCGCAGAAAAGTTCGGTTTCACGGCCGACAACGTTTATGCCAAAGCAACCGAGTTGCTCGGCAAATAAGCAGATGCAAATCAGCTTTGTGAGCTGCAAGGGCTCCGCCGTAATGGCGGAGCTTTTTTTGTATACGCGGCCATTTTTCAAGGAAATGTTGTGGGTTGGCCGCGATTGGTGTGGCGTATGCCTCCCGCTGGAGGGCGCACGCACCGGCTCTCTTGTAGAGAAGCCGGTGCCACAACGATTAAGGCGTCATAATCATGCTCGGTGCGGTTTTCCCGGATAAGGGGAATGAACCTTTTTTCGTGGCTTTTTTCGGCGGACGACTTTGACGATAGATTCCCGTTTAATCGCGGATGACGCAGATATCATTGTGAAAATGCAAAATAAAGATGGCTCCATGATCCGTGTTTATCTGCGTGATCTGCGGTTTGCTCCGTTTTGTGTTTAACTTGGTAACCTTGTGGCGGGTAGTAATATCTGCTACGCTGGCTTATATATACCATGTTAACTAATAGACAGATGTCAGAAGATGGAGACCATAAGATGAGAAAAATGAGGTGTGGAATTGGGTTGCTCGGCTTGGCGGCGCTGTTGCTGGGTGCGGTTTCGGTTCAGGCGCAGACCTGGGATGCAGGCGGCGGAGCCGACACCGCTTTCAGCCAGGCTTTGAACTGGGACACTGATACCCTTCCGCTCACAACGGATTATGCCAACATCAGCATGGCTGTTACGGCGACGCACAGCGCTGGCGAAACGAACTCTGTGTATAACTGTAATTTTAACGGAGGTTCTGTCTTTAACATGTCGGGCGGGAAACTAAGCCTCACTAAGGCCGGAAATACCAAACGATGCGCTGTTGGCAGTAATAGCGGTACCGGAACGTTTAATCAGTCGGGCGGGCGGTTTGATGTCGGTCACATCCTGGTCATCGGCTGGGGCGTCCAGGGCGACTATAACCTCTCCGGCGGCGAAATGATTGTCGGCCGAGGCGGTACTAGCCTGCAGGGCAGCGGCGCCAGTACATCCATTTCGATCGGTCCGAGCAGCGGTGCCGGAACGCTGAATATTTCCGGCGGATCTCTCAAAACCCGTGTCGGGGTTGAAATCGGCCCCAATGCAGCCTTTAATGTCAGCGGAACGGCCGCATCGCAAATCGGAATCGGTTCGAATGGTTCCGGCGACGGTTTCTGGTATCAACTGAGCGGCGCAACCCTCGGCGTCGGTGTTGGCCCCGGCGGTGTCACTAAAATCCTGATTGACGATGAAGGCGACGACGGCGGTGCCTGGGCGACCTTCGCCGATGGAGCGTTGCTGGATGTCGATTACTATGATGGCATGACCTATGGCGGCACCTGGACGGTGCTGGAGGTTGAAGGAACCAACATTGTGGATAACGGTCTGGCTTTTGCTCCCGGTGTTGATACAGACATCTGGTCGTTCGCGATCGATAATTCCGGAGCCAACGGCAAGTTGACCGTTACCGCTGTCGGTGACGCGGCTCCGGTGGCGCCGCGCGAAATGGTCGGCTACTGGAATTTTGACGAAACCAGCGGGGCGACGGCTGCGGATGAAACCGGAAGCTTTGATGGAACGGTTTCGGGTACGGCGACCTGGACGGAAGGTATGTTTGGCAATGCGTTGGCCTTTAACGGAACCGACACCTCTGTTGCGGTGGGCAATGCCCTTGAGAGCGTAACAAACGAACTGACGATTGCCTTCTGGTGCTACGGTGACCCGAGCCTGCCCAATGAAATGAATGCGTTTTCCGGCGGTTCGGGCCGCGATCTTAACTGCCATTTCCCCTGGAGCGGCGGCGGAACCTACGGCCGGATCTATTTTGATGCGGACTCTCCCGACCTTGCCCGCGACCGAATGACTCTGGATATCAATACCACCGATACGCTGTGGGGTGGATGGAACCATTGGATTTTCACCAAAAACGTGACCAATGGAACGATGACCATGTACGTGAACGGTGAGCAGGCTCAGAGCGGTACTGGAAAAACGAACCATATGGCTGGTATCGACAGCCTCTTCATCGGAAGCGACCGCGGTTCTCAGTGCTTCTATCATGGACTGTTGGATGAGTTCCGAGTCTATAACTATGAACTTTCCGACGATGAAATCTTTTCGGTGTCCCGTCCGTCATGGCATGTGGAAGCCGAGGAGTGGGACTCCATGAGCGGTGTCAAAACCGAGGACACGTCCGACCTCGGCGGCGGACTGGATGTCGGCTGGATCAATGACGGCGACTGGATGGAATATACGATCAATGTGGAAACGACCGGATTGTATAAGATTGAATTCCGCGTGGCCTCTAACGGTGGTGACGGTACGCTCAATATCGTCAGCGGCGGAGAAACGATCGGTTCGGTATATGTCGGCGCAACCGGCGGCTGGCAGAGCTGGGAAACAAAAAGTGCTTATGTAGAGTTTCCTGCCACTGGAACCCAGACGTTGCGTCTGGAATGTTCCGTTCCGAGCGGCGGGTTCAACATAAACTGGTTCTCTTATGAACCTTTGAGCGATGATGCCGTTTCGCTTTCCGTGGGCAGCACCCGCAACCAGATGATGCGCTACGGGATCGACTATGAGCGCCTCTGGTACTGGTATGGTTCCGGACTGGCTCCTGTTCCTGATTGGTCGGTAAACGACTGCAATGTTGATTATATCCGCACGGCTGTTGTAGGAGGGTATGAGCTTGAAGAGGCTACTAACTCCGCCAGTGTGGGCAATTATGATCTTTCAGTCTATACCCAGAAAGTCATCCCGATGATGACGGCCATGCAGGAGGCCAATCCAAACATTAAATGGTTTGCTTCGCCGCGTCCGCTGAATGAGTCCTATTCGAATAAGAAATGGGAGGGCGAAAACGTGACGTGGCAGCCTTATCCCATCTGGGTGACGGGCGCCACGACTCCGATTAGCGGGGATTATGATTTTAACGACATCAAGTGCGCGCAATACCTGATTCGCTACCTGCGCCTGATGAAGCATTATGGCTTTAAGATCAGCTATATCGACCTGACCAATGAGTGGCAGTCCAACGTTTCGGGTGGAAAGATCACCCAGTCCGATGCCCGCGATGTTGTCGAATACATGAAAGCCTATATCGAAGATCCGTCTTCTTATCAGGCGGAGGTGGATCCGACCGGCCACTACGCCGCCAACTATCCGGAACTGGAGCCGGGGGATATGCCGCTGACCATTGCGCCTTCATCCTGGAATTACCAGCAGGGCACTTACTGGATCAGCAACCTGAATACGGATGCCAAGAAAGATGCGATCGATATCGCCGCATCGCATAATACCGACAAAACCGGAACGGCTCAGGCTTTTGCCGATCAGGTGCACGAGACGCTGGGTGCGGATACCGAAATCTGGGAAACCGAGCAGCATGGCTGGAAAGGCAACAGCAGCACCAGCGAGGCGATGAGTTTCTCGTACATGATTGAAACCATCCGTGCCGGTTTCACCGGCCTCAGCGGCTGGCTGGCCATCGGCACCACCTCGCAGGGCCACTGCTATCTGCTCAACAACGGCTCCACGGTGACGCGTAATGTGAAGTATTACATGTTCAAGAAGCTCTCCAATACGTCGAACTATGGCTACGCGCTGGATATCGATCAGACCGATGATCTGACCTCAACCATGGCGCTGATCCGCGAAAACCTGCTGACGATCTGGGTCATCAATACCGCGTCCGACACCGTGTTGGCCGAGTTTGATATCAGCGGCCACTCCTGGGACGGGTCTGAGATTGTAACAACGCGCTGGGACGAGGATCTTTCCATTAATGGCGACGAGACGCCTGAAGGCATTGAGGGCGTTGCCGTGGAGGCCACCGCCTCTTCGATCACGGTTGCGCTGGACGGGCGGGCGACCTACTGCATCGAAATTCCGCTTGTGGACACCGAGGACAACTTCCCGTTTGTTCAGGCCGAAAGCTACACCTCCGGCTCCGGGGTTTCCGTGCAGTCCTGCAGTGATACGGACGGAGGGGAGATGGTGGCATTCAGTGCTGCAGGAGATGGAATCTCCTTTGATCTGGACATCACCAAAACCTACACCAACGATGTCGCGTTCCGCGTTTCGTCCGAATCGGCTAACATTGCGTTTGATGTCTATGATGGCACCAACCTGGTGGCCTCCGTTGACCGTGTCGCCACCGGCGGCGCGCAGAGCTGGACCACCGTCTATACCTCCCTCCCGGTTGACGGCGGACCGATGACGCTGAGCATTGTTGCCACCGGCGGCGGCTGGAACCTCAACTGGATGGAGTTCGACATGGAATATTATTCCTCGGACACCTCCTCCGAACTCGTAAATCTGGCGCTGAACCAGTCATACTTTGCGAGCAATGTCTATCAGGACAATACAGCCTACGGTGCTGATAAGGCGTTCGACGGAAGTCGTAGTTCCCGCTGGGCAACCGACACCGCTCCGGCCTCGGTGGGCGTTGACTTTAGTGCCGCAACAACGCTCAACGCCTTCTCCATGTATGAATATGGAAACCGCACCACGGCGTTCAAGATTCAGTACAGCGATGACGGCGTTACCTGGTATACCGCATATGAAGGCGGCAACCCGGAAGATGATGTCGTTTATTACTTCCCGACCGTAACCGCCCAGATGTTCCGCTACCAGTCGATCACTTCGTCCGGCAGCCCGTCCATCTACGAGATCGAGTTCTACTATGATGCGCAGACGGTCACCAGCGATCCGGCGGTTGCGGCCATGTCGCTGGACGGCAATTCGTTGTCGCTCGAATGGTCCGGTGTCGAAGGCGCGACCTATTCGTTGCAGAAGTCGACAAATCTGGTGGACGGATTCACCACCATTGAATCGGGTATTCCGATTCATGATGCCACCAACATCAATACGGTGGCCACACCGGACGATGCGGCGTTCTATCGGGTCATCCTGGAAGATTAAGGTGAGCTAGAAGAAGCTTGAACAGGCCATGTTTGTCCGTCAGGAAAACATGGCCTGTTTTCATGTTCCACATCTTTCATGGAGTCATGGAGCATTCAAATCCAGCATGAAAAAGTCGTTTCCATTCAGAAGGCCGCCGCGCTGGTGCAACCCTTATTTTGTCGAGAAAACGAATGTCTATTGTTCGGTCATGCACGTATAATGTTTGCTTATTTTGGAAATTCATAAAAGAGGCGTTAACACATGAAAATACGTTTTTTGTTGTTCCTTTCAATGTGCGCCGCCGCCAGCCTGTCCCGGGCGGCGTCGGTCTTCGCGAGCGATGGCGGGAAGCCGTGGGAGCGCCGGCAGGTCAAAATCCTGAAGCCGGCCCGGAAGACGGATGCGGTTAATGAATACGGCGGTTCGGCCAGACATAAACTCAAGGCGACCGGCTTTTTCTATGTGACGAAAAAGTCAAATAAATGGTGGATGGTTGACCCGGACGGACACCTCTTCTTTATGAAAGCGCTGAACTCGGTGGAGGCGAAGCGGGTTGGTCGCTACGACTCGGAGGCCTGGGCGAAGGACACCTACAAGCTGCTGCGCAGTGCCGGCTTCAACTCGCTCGGGCGCTGGTCGGAAGAGGAGGCCTTTAAAGAGGCCGGCGTGCCGGTACCCTGGTGCAGCACGACCAGCTTTATGAAGGATTACGCTAAACGGCGCTCTGCGGAAAACGGCGAGAGCGGGTTCCCGAATGAAACCCTTCCGGTGTTTGACAAGGAGTGGCCGGAATTCTGCGAAGACTATGCGAAGAAGAAAGTTTCACACCTGAAAAATGATAAATGGCTGATCGGCCACTTTTCGGACAATGAGCTGCCGTTCCGCCCCGATGCGCTCAAAAAATATCTCTCCCTGCCGAAGAGCGATGCCGGCTATAAGGGCGCGGCGGCATGGATGCGGAAAAATAAATATAAGCAATCCAAGGTTAAGGTTGAACGGGTGCAACAGGAGTTCCTCGAGCATGTGGCCCGACTCTATTATGAAACCATCGCCGCTGCGTTGAAAAAGGCCGATCCGAATCATCTCTATCTCGGCAGCCGCCTGCATGGGCGCTGCATTAACCCGGCGACGATTACTGCTGCCGGCGCGTGCGATATTATTTCGATCAACTATTACCACCGCTGGGAGCCGGAGGAAGAGCGCATGGAGGATTGGGAAGAGTGGTCGGAAAGTCCGTTCTTCGTCAGCGAATTCTACGCGATGAAGGTTACGCGGGAAGATATTCCGAAGGATGCCGGCGCCGGCTTCCGCGTGAAGAACCATGAAGACGCCGCGGCGTTTTATCACACCCACACCGCTGCGCTGCTGAAGGAGATTCCCAGCTGCGTCGGCTGGCACTGGTTTAAATATGCCGACGATGACCCGGAATACCGGAAGGGAATCATCTCCAACGATGGTGAGGTGCATCAGATTCTTTTGGACGGAATGAAAATTATTAACGATCAGGCCTATGCCCTGCGCGGGTTGAGATAAAACGGCCGGATCGGAAGGGGACATCATGAAAAGAATGATCGTGGTTTTGTCGCTGCTCTGTTGCGCAGCATCTACTTTGTCGGAGGCGCTGACACTACCGAATGTTTTTGCAGATCATATGGTGCTGCAGCGCGGACAGGCGGTGCCGGTGTGGGGAACGGCGGAGGCCGGCACAACCGTGGCCGTGGAGTTTGCCGAGCAAAAGAAAACGACGAAAGCCGATGCAGGCGGACGCTGGCAGGTCGCTCTCGATCCGCTGACGGCTTCAGCCCAGCCGCAGATTCTTCAGGTTTCAAGCCCCACGTCTCAAGTTTCCTTTTCCGATGTTCTCGTCGGTGAAGTCTGGCTCTGCGGCGGGCAGTCCAATATGGACTTTGCGTTGAAGCAGTTAACGGGTAAGGCGCGCGAGCCGCAGTATGAGCCGGTGGCGGAATATTTGCGTAAGGAAGTTGAAACTGCAAATGATCCGCTGTTGCGTCACTTCAAGGTGGCGCGTCAGGTCCGCGCGTTGGAGGAGCGAACGGATGCTTCCGGTGTTTGGAAACTGGCGGTGTCGGGGCAGGTTCAGGATTTCAGCGGAACGGGCTACTTCTTTGGCCGTGAGCTACGGCGCGAGCTGGATGTTCCGGTGGCGCTGCTAAGCTGCAACTGGGGCGGCACTCTGGTCGAGCCGTGGATTCCGCAGTTTGCATTTGAGAAAGACGCGGCGCTTGAGGCCTACTATGAAGAACAGCATGTTTCCCTGAAGCAGAATGTCGCCAAGTGGGATGAGTCCGCAGCCAAGGCCAAATATGATAAGCAATTGGAAGTCTGGAAGCTGAAGGCTGCTCAGGCGAAGGCAACGGGTAAAAAATCACCACGTAAGCCTAAGATGCAGCAGAGTCCGCAACTGTCGAACCGCATTCCCTCAACACTTTACAACGGCATGATGCACTCGCTTGTGCCTTATGGCATTAAAGGCGCAATCTGGTATCAGGGCGAAAGCAATGCCAAACATTTTCCGGAAGCGTATGAGCACCGCTTTTCAACCCTGATTGATGCCTGGCGCGAACGCTGGGGGCAGGAACAACTCTATTTCTATTGGTGTCAGCTGGCGAAGTACAAAGCGCCCGCCGAGACGCCGGTCGGTGATGACGATGGCTGGGTTCAGGTCTGCGATGCCCAGCGGCGCACGCTGAGCAAGCCCGACACCGGCATGGCTGTGCTGAACGATATCGGCGAGGCGAAAGACATTCACCCCAAAAATAAGGTGGATGCCGGCAAACGATTGGCCCTATGGGCAATGAAGCAGGCGTATGGGAAAGATATCGTCTGCTCCGGCCCGCTCTACAAGAGTTCCGAAATCAAAGACGGCAAGGTTGTTGTTACGTTTGACTCGGTCGGCGCCGGCCTGATGGTTGGAAAGAAACATTTGATGGCGCCGACGGTCGAGGTGGATGAGCCGCTCAAACGCTTCCAGATCTGCGGGGCGGATCAGCAGTGGAAATGGGCCAATGCCAAAATTATCGCGACAGACCGCGTTGCGGTTTGGCATCCGGAAATCGCTGAGCCGGTGGAAGTGCGTTATGCCTGGTCGGCCAATGCCGAAGGTGCCAACCTTTACAACCGGGATGGGCTTCCGGCCGCCATGTTTAAAACACGATGAAAGTGAGCTTATGTCAGTAAACAGATTTTTAGTTGCAGGTTTGTGTGGCGTGGCACTGTCAGCCTTTGCCGCACAGGAGAGTCCCAACATTATCATGATCATGAGCGATGATCAGGGGTGGGGTGATGTTGCTTATAACGGGCATCCGGTGTTGAAAACGCCGCATCTCGACAACATGGCGGCCAGCGGCGTGCGCTTTGACCGCTTCTATGCCGCCGCGCCGCTCTGTTCGCCGACGCGCGGCAGCTGTCTGACCGGGCGCTATCCGTTCCGCTACGGCATTCTCGCCGCACACACCGGCGGCATGCGCGTCGGCGAAACCACCGTTGCGGAAATGCTCAAGAAGCAGGGATATGCGACCGGCTTTTTCGGAAAGTGGCATATCGGCTGGGTTAAGGATGAAGTCGGAACGCGCGGAATCTATTCTCCGCCAGCGCACCACGGCTACGACGAATGGTTTGCCACTACCAGCGCCGTGCCGACCTGGGATCCGGGCATCACGCCGAGCGGCTGGAAAGGCTGGTCCCATAAAGGAAAAGATCAGGGCGGACAGCCCTGGAAGGGCGGCTTTCCCTATGTCCACAACGGCGAGGTCGTGAAGGAAAATCTTCGCGGCGACGACAGCCGCGTCATCATGGATCGCGTCATTCCGTTTATTGAAAAGAACAAGGACGGACGTTTTCTGGCAACGGTCTGGTTCCACACGCCGCACGAGCCGGTCGTTGCCGGAGAAAAATATCTTGCGATGTATCCCGACGGCGGAAACCTGCGGCGCCACTATTATGGCTGCATCACGGCAATGGACGACCAGATTGGACGCCTGCGGGCCAAACTGCGCGCGCTGGGGATTGAAAAAAATACCATCCTGTTTTTCTGCAGCGACAATGGGCCCGCCGACCCGCTGACCAAAAAGGAGATTGCGTCCGTCGGACCGTTTCGGGGTCATAAACACCAGATGTATGAAGGCGGCCTGTTGGTGCCGGCCTGTGCCGAGTGGCCGGGGATGATTGAGCCGGGGACTGCAACCGAAGTGCGCTGCTCAACCGTCGACTTTTTTCCCACCATCGAAAACCTCGTTGGCTATAAAAAGTCGAGCAAAGACAAGCGCCCGATTGACGGCATCGACCTGATGCCGGTCATCCGCGGCGATGTGACCGAACGTGGCAAAGATTTGTTCTTCGGCTATCGCCGCCTGTTCCAGGGAACCGATGGCAAGGCACTGATCAGCGGCGACTACAAACTGCTGACCACCGCGGCCAAGGGCGGAGGGACCACCCACCTTTACAATCTGAAAGACGATCCCGCAGAGACAACGGATCTGTCTGCAACCATGCCGGAAAAATTCAAAGCAATGGCCGAAAGACTGGCCGAGATTGAAACCAGCTGTCAGCTCAGCCGCGATGGCGCAGATTACAAATATTGATTTTGGGGGTATAACCGCAAAAGAACTCAAGGAACGCAAAGGATCTGTTTTGCGTTCTCTGCGTTCCTCGCGGTTAATCACACTTATGTGGAGACCTGTGATATGAAGACGATTTTAGCAGGAATGATTTGTTCAGTGGCGCTTTTTGCCGGAGCGGAGGAGGCGTATCGCGATGCGGCGCTGCCGGTGGAACAGCGCGTGGAGGATTTGCTGGGCCGGATGACGCTGCAGGAAAAGGTCGACCAGCTGCGCATCTTCCATGCGAGCAATAAGATTCATCTTAACGCCGAAAATGAATTGGAGTTTGCGGAGGGAATCCGGGAACGCCTGCAGGCCGGGGTTGCCGGAATCAAAAATCCCGGAGCCGACTGTTCCGCGGTAAAATCGGCGGAGCTGAATAACCGGCTGCAGCGATACATTATTGAAAATACCCGGCTCGGTATTCCGGCGCTGTTTGTTATTGAGGCCTATCATGGTGTGAACGCGAAGGACTGCACGGTGTTCAGTCGTCCGATTTCGCTGGCGTCGACCTGGAACACCGAGCTCGTGAAAGCGGTGTGGGATGCCGTCGGGCGCGAAGCGCGCCTGCGCGGCCTGCACATGTGCCATTCGCCGGAGGCCGACATTATGCGCGATCCGCGTTTTGGCCGTATGAGCGAGGCCTACAGCGAGGATACCCATTTGACTGCGGAGATGGTGGTGGCCGCGGTTACGGGCGTGCAGGGCGATTATGCCGGTCTATCGGCTGGTACGCATATCGGCGCGGTGGTTAAACATTTTGCCGGCTACGGGCAGGTGCAGGGCGGCCGCAATTTTGCCTCCATCGAGATTTCGCCCCGCGTGTTGATTGATGAAATTTATCCGCCGTTTAAAGCCGGGGTTCAGCGCGGCCGCGCGCTGGGCATCATGGCTTCGCACGGCGATCTCAACGGCGTGGCCAGTCATGCGAATGAAGCGCTGCTGAGCGATGTGCTGCGGGATCAGTGGGGATTTAAAGGCTATGTGGTTTCCGACGCCAATGATATTGAACGTCTGCATATTTTTATGAAAGTGGCCGAAACACCGGAAGCGGCCGCCATCATGGCGCTGAACGCCGGCGTGGACATCGACCTGTACAGCGAAAACGCCTATGTGCTGTTGCCGGGACTGGTGAAAAATCATCCGGAGCTGGTGAAAGAGATCGACCGTTCGGTTCGGCGCGTGCTGCGAACCAAGTTTGTGCTGGGCCTGTTTGAAAATCCCTACATCGATCTTTCCACGGTTCGGGAAGGAAATCGCTCGCCGGCCAATCTGGAGCTCGCAAAACGCGCCGATCGGGAATCGATTATTCTGCTGAAAAATGAAAACAAAACGCTGCCGCTGACGACGGAGTCTAAGAAAACGATTGCGCTGCTGGGACCGCTGGTTTCGGAAGAGAGCCGGACCGCTTTTGAACAGACGGCGGATAAAAATGTTCAGTTTGTCGCGGCAAAGGGTTTTGATCTCACCGACCGGAACAGCACCGCTCCAGAACTGGTTTCCTCGGATGAATCCGTGCTGGAGGCGCACGTCGAGCTCGCCCGCCAGGCCGATATGGCCGTGCTCTTTCTGGGGGGCGATAAATATACCTCGAAAGAAGCCTATTTCCTGGATGGCCATCTCGGGGATCGCGACAGCATCGATCCGGTCGGCGCGCAGAATGAACTGCTGCGTCGCGTGAAGGCGCTGGGCAAGCCGGTGGTCGTGGTGCTGAAGCATCGCCGAACCCTGTCGATTAATGAAATTGCAGAGCAGGCCGACGCGATTGTTGACTGCTGGGAGCTGAGCGAATTTGGTGATCAGGCGATCGCGGAAATAGTGATGGGCGAAGTCGCGCCCTCCGGAAAACTTCCCGTAACCGTTCCGGCTTCGATCGGTCAGTTTCCGATTCACTACAGCCAGAAAGAGATCAACTACCGCAAGGGCTATCTTTTTACGGAAAACGAACCGCTCTTCTGCTTCGGGCACGGCCTGAGCTACACCACCTTTGAATACGGCGATCCTGTGCTCTCCGACACGGAGCTTCCGGCGGATGGAGAACTGACCGTGCAGGTGGAGGTCACCAATGCCGGCGCCCGCGCCGCGAAAGAGGTGGTGCAGCTCTACATCAAAGACAAGGTCGGTTCGGTGGTCCGCCCGGATAAAGAACTGAAGGGCTTTAAGAAAATCGAACTCCAGCCCGGCGAAACGAAAACCGTTGCGTTTGTCATCACCCCCGAACAGCTGGCGTTTACCGGAAAAGATATGCGGACGGATGTTGAGCCGGGAGAATTTGAACTGTTTGTGGGCACGTCATCGAAAGATAACCGTTCGGCAAGCTTCCGAATTAAATAGCAGGGATTAAGGAGCGTTAAATGAAGAACTTTTTAGTGAGCACATTGTTCGGGGCGGTGGTGGTTTCTGCCGGCGCGGCGGGGATCTATCAGGATGGGTGGATTGACCGGAACAAGAACGGGAAGATGGATCCGTACGAAAACCCGGCGCTCTCCGTTAACGAGCGCGTGGACGATCTGCTCGGCCGCATGACGATGAAGGAAAAAACCTGCCAGATGGCAACCATCTACGGCTACAAACGCATCCTGAAGCAAAAGCGTCCGTGCGGGGAGTGGAAAAGCCGCGTCTGGAAAGACGGCGTCGCCAATATTGACGAGCACTGCAACGGCGTGCGCAAGGCCAACGAAATGACCGGCTGGGTCGAGCACGGCGAACTGCTCAACGAAATCCAGCGCTGGTTTATCGAAGAGACGCGCCTCGGCATTCCGGTCGACTTTACCAACGAAGGCATCCGCGGTTTGGCTCACTGGCGCGCCAGTAACTTTCCGAGCCAGCTTGGGGTCGGCGCCACGTTTGACAAAAATCTGGTGCGCCGCATCGGCGAAATTACCGGCAAAGAGGGCAAAGCGCTCGGCTACAGCAACGTTTATTCGCCGATCCTCGATACCGTGCGCGACCCGCGCTGGGGCCGCACCGTCGAGTGCTACGGGGAGTCGCCGTTTCTCGTCGGCGAGCTCGGCAAGCAGCAGGTGCTCGGCATCCAATCGCAGGGTGTCGCCTCCACGCCCAAGCATTTTGCCGCCTACAGCAATCCCAACGGCGGGCGCGACGCCCGCGGACGCACCGATCCGCAGATTCCGTTCCGCGACATGCAGGAAATCCTGATGCATCCGTTCAAAAAGGTGTTCACGGAGGCGAATCCCATGTGCACCATGAGTTCCTACAACACCTATGACGGCGTGCCCGTTAGCGGCAGCTCCTACTTTCTGCAGGATCTGTTGCGCGGCGAATACGGCTTTACAGGCTATGTGGTATCCGACAGCGGCGTCGTCGAACGCCTCTACAAGCAGCACGGTACCGCTGCCGACTTTGAGGACGCCATCGTTCAGGCTGTCAAAGCAGGGCTCAACGTGCGCACCAACTTCCGTAAAATGGAACACTATGTAGAGCCGCTGCGCAAAGTCATCGCCGAGGGCCGTATCAGCGAGGAAACCATCAACTCCCGCGTGGCCGATGTGCTGCGTTATAAGTTTGAGTTGGGGCTGTTCGATACTCCGTTCGTCGATGCCGAAGCCTCTCCGTCCATTGTTCACTGTGCGGAGCACGAAGCCGCCACGCTTGAAGCGGCACGCAAAGCGCTGGTGCTGCTCAAGAATGACGGCGTCCTGCCGCTTGATGCGAAGAAAATTAAAAGCGTGCTGGTGACCGGCCCCGGCGCCGACGATATCGATCCGATGATCAGCCGTTACGGTCCGGGCACCTCGGATGTCATTTCGCCGCTGGCGGGCATTAAAGCGCTGCTCGGTAACCGCGACAAGGTGCTGCACGCCGAAGGGTGCGGCTTCAAGGACGCCCGCTTCCCGGGTTCGGAAATCCTTCCCGCGCCGCCGAACGCCGAAGAGCAGAAGCTCATCGACGAAGCCGTTAAACTGGCCGCGAAAGCGGATGTGATTGTTGCAGTGGTCGGCGACGACCACAGCACTGTCGGCGAATCGCTCTCGCGCACCTCGCTCGACCTGCCGGGGCACCAGACACTGCTGGTGCAGGAGATGGTCAAAACCGGCAAGCCGGTGGTGGTGGTCCTGATGTCGGGCCGCGCGGCATCCATCAACTGGATTCAGCACAACGTGCCCGGCATTCTTTCCTGCTGGCACGGCGGCGAAAAAGTGGGGCAGGCCGTGGCCGAAGCGCTGTTCGGCAAAATCAACCCAGGCGGCAAACTGCCGATCACTTTCCCGCAGACCGCCGGTCAGATTCCGCTGTGTGTGCCGCACCGCAACGGAGCCTGGGGCGCCCAGAACAAAACCGCCGACGAAAACGGCTGGGGCGCCACCCGCCTGATTGATCCGCTGTATCACTTTGGCTTCGGCTTGAGCTATACCACCTTTGAGTACAGCAACCTCAAGGTCGAAGTGGATGGCGATATCACCATCACCTGCGATGTCACCAACTCCGGTGACGTGGCCGGCGACGAAGTCGTACAGCTCTACATCAAGGATATGGTTGGCTCGGTCGCGCCGTTCGATCAGGTGCTACGCGGATTTGAGCGCGTCCCGCTCAAAGCGGGCGAAACCCAATCGGTTACCTTCACGCTTTCGCCGGAGCGCGACCTGTCCATGCTCAACCGCGGCAACGAATGGGTGGTTGAGCCTGGTGAATTTGAGGTTCGCGTCGGAACCTCTTCCGCACCGGAAGGGATCAAGCTGAGCGGCAGCTTTAATCTCTAACCACAGAGAGCATTGAGGTACAGAGGAGAGCTTTTTTTTGTGCCGCTGCGTCCTCTAGCGCAGCGGGTGGTGAAAAATACAGGTCAGGAGAGAGTGAATGATGAAATTGAATAGATGCAGGGCAGCTCTTTTGCTGGCGTCAGTGATTATTGGTTCAGCTGGGTGGGCGTTCGCCGGGAAGAAGAGTTCGGAGCCGATGAACGTGCTATTCATTGCGGTGGATGATCTGAATGACTGGGTCGGTGTGATGGAGGGACATCCCCAGGCGCATACACCGAATCTGGATCGTCTGGCGGAGCGCGGCGTCTATTTCATGAATGCGCACTGCGCGGCCCCGGTTTGCACAACGTCGAGACAGGCTTTGCTCAGTGGATTGGCACCGACGACGTCGGGGTGGGTGAACCATACTCCGAAAAGCGCAGAGGAATACGATGCGGTGCTGGCCGGTCGCAAGCCGCTGCCGACCTTTTTCCGGGACAATGGCTACACGACGCTCGCGGCCGGAAAAATTTACCACAAGGGCGTGGACGATTTCGACTATCCCCTGTGGGACGAAACCCTCCCGAGCAAATACGGATTCGACAAGTCGGTGCCGGGCTATCGCTCAAGCCACTTTAATCCCTTCCCGCCGGACGGCGGCGCGATCTATCAGGCCAACGGCGGCCGGGTAAAGGGCGATACGCTCTGCTGGGCCGCGCTGGAGGACGATGAGATGCCCCCCAAGGGCATGCCCGATGAGCAGATTGCCGACTGGGCCATTGAGCAGCTGGACCGGAAGCACAAAAAACCTTTCTTCATGGCGGTGGGATTCCTGCGGCCGCATAATCCCTACACCGCGCCGAAAAAATATTTTGACCGCTATCCGTTGGAGTCGATCAACGTTCCCGAGGTGCCGGAGGATGAACTGAACGATATTCCGCTGTACGGTAAGGCGATGATTTATGGAACGCTGCCGAAGGGCGATCATCGGGAAGTGCTCGGGATCAGCCCGACTTACTGGGCGGAACTGGTGCGCGCCTACCTGGCCTGCACTACGTTTGTCGATGATCAGATCGGCCGGGTGCTCGACGCGCTCGACGACAGTAAATATGCAGACAACACCATCATTGTGCTGTGGTCGGATCACGGCCAGCATCTCGGCGAAAAACGGCACTGGCGCAAGCAGACTCTGTGGGAGGAATCCACGCGGGTGCCGCTCTTTTTCTCGGTGCCGGGTATGAAAACCCGCGGGGAGTTGCGCGAGCAGCCGGTGAGCCTGCAGGACATTTTCCCGACGCTGACCGAGCTGTGCGGGCTTCCGGAACAGGACATCGACGGTGTGAGCCTGGTCTCCATGCTGAAAGACGACGATGCGGAGCGGGGCGCCCCGGTTGTGACGACGCGATATAACGGGAACCATGCGGTACGCAGTCAGGACTGGCGTTACATCCGCTACCGCGATGGATCCGAAGAGCTTTACGATCATCGAAACGATCCCGGAGAGCACGTGAACCTCGCGCTGAATCCGGAACAGGCCGACGTGCTTGCCTGGCACCGCGACTACCTGCTGAGTCATGAGGCGGCCAACGATGCCAGCGCGGATTATCCCCGCGACAGCTACGACAAGCGGGTGAAACAGTTTAACAAGGAAGGGCTGCCGGACTGGCTGAAGTAGAATGAAAAAGAGAGCCCTTGTTTCAAGCGTGGTGGCGATGTGCAGCAGGTTGAATCGTCGCTGCCGATGGGCGATTCCACCAACCGCTGCTTCCGTCTTCGCATCAGTGAAAAGTAGGTATTTATGAAAACGAGTTTAATTGTCGTATGTGCGCTCCTGGGGCTGGGGTTTCAGTCCCGGGGCGCCAAACCGGAAAAGCTGGATCTGTATCTGCTGATCGGCCAGTCAAATATGGCTGGTCGCGGAACGGTGGAGTCACTGGACCGGAAAAAAGCTTCGCGTGTCTGGACCTTGAGTAAAGAGAATGAATGGGTGCCGGCGGTGGATCCGATTCACTTTGATAAAAAGCAGGCCGGTGTCGGACCGGGGCGAACCTTCGGGATTGAGATGACCCGGCAGACGCGGTCGGTGCGGATCGGGCTGATTCCGTGCGCGGTGGGCGGAACCTCCATTCGCTATTGGGTTCCGGGAAAGGAGCACGCGAAGACCGGTACCCATCCATGGGACGACATGTTGGTGCGTCTGAAGGTCGCGCTCAAGAGCGGCGAAGTGAAGGGCATTCTCTGGCATCAGGGCGAGGCCGACGGAAAGATGGGCGAAAAGGGCACCTATGCTAAAGCACTGACGGAGCTGATCGAACGGGTGCGCTCGGAGTGCGGCAATCCGGAGATTCCGTTTGTAATCGGCCAGCTTGGACAGTTCGAAGAGCGGCCTTGGAGCGAAGGGCGTAAGGCGGTGGATGCCGCGCACCGGAAGGTTGCCGAAACGGTTCCGTATTGTGCGTTTGTTTCGTCGGAGGGGCTGGCGGACAAAGGTGATTTGACCCACTTCAGCGCGGAGTCGGCGCGGGAGCTCGGCAAACGCTTCACGGAAAAAATGATCGAGCTCCAAGGACGGCAGTAAGAGGGCTAGACTTTGGGACACCGGATAACCGCACATTTTCAGCAATGTGCTGCCTGTTTTTCACTCGGTTAACTGTGCAGGTTTATATATAATCATTCTCTTTTTTATTCCGGTTTGTGAGTGATGGAAGGGGCAGAAGGGAATGAATCTTTATTGTCGGTATCTGGGGGTATGCTGTTTGCAAGCGGGCTTACCTCGGGCGAGTTTACTGACACGGAGCAGTCGGGAAGTGGATTCTATCGCATTACGGTTGAACTTCCGGCAGATCTATAGTTGATACTGTCTGGATGAACAGACCGGAATACAAACTGATGCGGGAGCTTCTCGCAGGACGGCACAAGCGGATCGGCAAGGTGCTCTTCTGGATTGCGCTGAAAGGATCGCCGCTCTGGATCGGACCGATCCTGACTGGACGGATTATTGATCTGGCCGGCATGGAGAGCCCGGACGTCGGCAAGCTGATTCTCTATACCGCCCTGGCCGTTGTCCTGTTTGTGCAGAATATTCCGGCGGCCATTTGTTATATGAACAATCTCGTGCATCTCACGCGGGGCATCGGCCGCGACCTGCGCATCCGCATCTGCCGCCAGCTGCAGGTGCTCTCGCTGCATTATCACAGCCAGAACAGCATTGGCGCGTTGCACACCAAGTCGATCCGCGACATTGAACTGATCGAACAGCTGCCGAAGCTGGCGGTGGAGCAGGGGTTCGGCTTTTTCCTGTCGCTGCTGATTTCCACAATCGCCATTCTCCTGCGCAAGCCGGAGGCGCTGCTCTTTTTCCTGCTGGTGGTTCCGGTCAGCGCGTTTGTTACCAGCTATTTCCGTAAAAAGCTCGATGCCAGTGCCAACAGCTACCGCAAGAGCATGGAAGGCATGAGCATGCATCTCAACGAGATGGTCACCATGATGCCGATCACCCGCGCGCACGGCGTCGAGGAGCAGCAGCTACGCAGTGTGGAGAACGGGATTCACTCCGTCTTCCAGAGAGGCGTGGATTTCGACAAGCTCACGCAGCTGTTTATGGCCGTCAGCTGGGTTATCATGGGCGTCATGCAGACGCTCTTTTTCGGCGGCGCCATGTATGCCAGTTTTCATGGCCATATCAGCGTGGGCGACGTGGTGATGTTCAACGCCTTTTTTCTGACGCTTTCAAACGGGCTGTCAAACTTGCTCACCTTTGTGCCGCAGTTGCTTCAGATGCGCGAATCGCTGGAATCGATCTCCGAAGTGCTTACGGCTCCCGACCTCGAGGAAAACAGCGGCAAACCGGCATTGGAGGCCGTGCGCGGCGAATTTGAGCTGGAGCAGGTCGGGTTTCACTATCCGGAGGCGGACGCCCCGGCGATCCGGGAGCTGACGTTGAAGATTGAGGCCGGAACTTCGCTGGCGATTGTGGGGCCGAGCGGCTGCGGCAAGTCGACGCTGCTCTCGCTGCTGCTCGGCTTTATCCGGGTGGAGTCCGGAACTATCCGGCTCGACGGAAAAGATATGCAGCAGGTGGATTTGCGCAGCTACCGCAAACATGTTGGCGTGGTGACGCAGGAGCCGGTTTTCTTCTCGGGATCGATCTATGAAAACGTCACCTACGGCAGCGACGGCGTCAGCCGCGAAGAGGTTTTCCTGGCTCTGGAAAAAGCCCACGCGCGCAAATTTGTCGAGCAGCTTCCTGACGGGCTGGACGCACGCATCGGCGTCGGCGGCGCCCGCCTGTCGGGCGGGCAGATGCAGCGCCTCTCGATTGCCCGGGCGATTGTGCGCGATCCCAAGGTGCTCATCCTCGACGAGGCCACCAGCGCGTTGGACATGGAGTCCGAGCGGCTGATCCAGTCCGCCCTCGACGAGCTGATGCAGGACCGCACGACGCTGATCGTTGCCCACCGCATTTCGACGGTGGAAAATGCCGATCGCATCGCGCTGCTCGACCAGGGCCGCCTTGTCGCCTGCGATTCGCCGGCGCAACTGCTGAAGCATGATAATTTTTACAGCCGTGCGGTTGGTTATGCTCAGAATGCGGATGTCGCTGAGCGGATCGCAGAATAATCCGTTTCCGGTTTCCGGACAACCCCGTCCGGTCTTGAAGACTTTTATCGCTCCTCCTTGGGGTTGAGATATTTAAAGCATTTTTAATCCTACCCGGATCACCTCTTCCTTCTGCCCTGGAAATTAATTAGTAATATATACTATAAGTTTACATGGTAACTCAGAATTAACTAGGAGTAATAATATGCAAATGTAATTCATCGTACTAAGTCGGAAAAGGGCTTTGTGCCAGGGTCATTGACGGGGAATACATATGTGACCCTCGTTATCCGGCGGTTGAAGAAGCGGGTGGGACAAACCAAGGAGAAAGAAATGAGAAGAAGAGGGAAGACACGCATGCAGACCGGGCTGTTAGCCCTGCTGTTTGCCGCAGGAAGCGGTACAACGGCCTATTCCGCAGCCGTCACGTTTAATGGCGGCACCAGTACAGACCTCACGGAGGACAGCAACTGGAACACTGGTTATTATCCGACACCCTCGGATTATGCGGTCATTAATACGACGGCGGATCTGAGTTCGGCCACACCGAACAATATCTACGCCATCCGCTTAGGCAGCGGCGGGACGGGTGTACTCAATGTTAGTTCTGGCGGGGATTTTAAGGCTACGTCCCATTCCAGCTGGGACAGTCATATCGGTGGCGGTTCCGGTAATGGAACCGTAAATCAATCCGGCGGCATCGTAAACTTAAACTACGTGGAAATCGGCCGCGGCGGTACGGGGCTCTACTCCATGACGGATGGGGTTCTCGATATTGCCCGCGGTAAGTCGGATATTTCGATCTATCTGGGGACAGATGATTCAAAAAGTGTAAACAATGGTGACGGAACCCTTGAAATTTACGGCGGTGTAATCAAGACCCGCACAGGTGTTCATCTCGGATCATCGGACGGAAGCGGTGTGGGCACATTCAGTGTGCTGGGTTCGGTGGCCAGATCCATTGGTATTGGAACCGGCGGCAGTGGTGATGGCATCTGGAGTCAGAATGCAGGATCAACGCTCAAAGTGGGTATTGACCCGCAGGGTGTAACCAAAATCCTGATTGACGAAGTGGATGGCGACGGTGGTCAGTCTGTTACGTTTGAGTCTGGATCGCTGCTGGATGTGGATTATTACAACGGCGGTGCCGGCGGTGGAACCTGGACGGTGATGGAGCTGGAGAATGGTGATATCGTCGATAACGGACTGGCTTTTGCTCCGGGTGTGGATACCGGTGTCTGGTCGTTCAATATCGATAATTCCGGTTCCAACGGTGTGCTGACCGTTACGGCGGCCGGTGCTCCGGTTACGGTTAGTAATGTGACGGTGAACAGTATTGCACAGCTGCAGCAGTATGCGGCTATTGATAATGTGAATGTTACGATGAGCCCGGGTACCTATACCATTACAGGTGCGGATGTATCGATCGGGTTGTATGAAGATGCGTTGCTGCTGCTCGGCCGTAATCACAAGGCTCTGCTGAAGTTTTCCGGCAACAACAGTACCTATGATTTTACAGGGGTTACGCTCGAAATTCAGTCCGATGTCTGGACACAGGATTACGGTAACAATGGAGTCTATCAGGTGCTGACCACGGGCAACAGCAATGTCCTGAAAAAGCTGACCATGGTCGATGTCGGCGAACTGGAAGATTATCCGGCAGGCGGATGTGTGAATATTGTAATGGACGGCGCTTATAACCGGATTGAGGGTTTCCATATATCGAGTAAGGGATCCTATCCCTATGGTTATGGCGACCTGTTCGGCAAGGGCGGCACCTACACGATCAAACATCATAAGCACAGCACGTTCCTGGTTCGCGGTGAGTCCAACCATGCTAAGGGCTGCACGCTGATCCATCGCACCTACGGCCACGCGATGTTTATGCAGGCGGCGAGCAATCCGACCATCGAAGGTTGCTATATCGAAGGCGAAATGCGCTCCACGGATGATATTCTGGCGGAAACTTCGGGCCCGGCGTATGACATCGGTTTTATGACCATCTGGGGCTATCCGGTGGTTCCCGGTTTTATGAAGAGTACGGGCGAGGGCGGCATCCGTGCCTATAATGCCGGCGAAACCATCATTGACGGGGTGGAGTATGACCGCGGTACGTCCAACCCGACCATTATCGACAATACGATTGTAAACATGAGAACGGGGGTAACGCTCACCCATGCCTCCGGCACAAAATATGTGGCCGGTTGCTCAACCATCGGCTGCGAGCGCGGCTATGCCATCGGTTCCGGCATCATCGAAAACTGCAGCGGCGACGCCCAGTATGGGGCGGTCTTCGGGGTGGATTATCAGTCGGACAGCGGCGTGACGGCCGATATCACCATCCTGCCGTACGAAGGCGACCATTACAGCGGCAGCCGCCATTTTGCCTATATCTACGGCAGTGACCACAACATTACCTTCCGCGGCACCGTTCAGAATCCGGATCAGGTTCTGGAGATTAATGTCGGCGGTGATAAGCGTATTATGAGCGATTATTACACCAATGTTGTCCTGAGTGCCGACAATATCGTGATTAACAACTATACCGGTTATCCGCTGATTCTGGATGGCGCGAGTTCCGGCATCGAAGGCCATTCCATCGGAACCGTTACCGATAACGGGACGGGCAACAGCATTGCTGCCACCGATTGGAGTGTGATCACGAATATTACCTTCTACGGTGAGGCCACGCAGAGCTCCACCGCGTATGGGGCCCCGGCCTCGTTTGCCATTGACCTGAATACCAGCGGGAATTTTGGCGATGGATCGGTAACTCATACTGAAAACGAAGATCAGCCCTGGTGGAAAATTGATCTCAAACATAATTACGACATTTCCGAGATTCGGATCTGGAACCGCACAGGTACACAGCCGCAGCGTCTGAGCGATTATGATGTCACTATCTTTGACAGCAATGACCAGTCGGTTTGGACTTCGTATCAGGCCGATTATCCCGATCCCATGGTATCGTTGAATACCGGCTCCGTTACCGGTCAGTATGTCATGGTAAAGCTCCGGGGAACCAATCCGCTGAGTCTGGCGGAAGTGGAAATCTTCGGCACGGTGGTAACCCCGCCCACAGCACACTGGTCTCTTGATGAAGGTTCCGGTTCGGTAGCTGGCGACGTTTCCGGCAACGGATACGATGGAACCATTGTGAATGCTGCATGGACCAGCGGCCTGGATGATGACGTCCTTGAGTTCAATGGAAGTGATTCGGTGGTGCACCTTCCCAGCGCGGCCTTCGGCACGATCAGCAATGAAGTCTCGATTGCATTCTGGGCTTGCGGTGATAGCTCGCTGCCGTTGAATAACTCCGCGTTCTATGCCGTCAACAGCACCGGCGATCGAATCCTGAACGTCCATCTACCCTGGAGCAATGGTACGGTTTACTGGGATGCCGGCGCCGATGCCGGCTATGACCGCATCAACAAAGCGGCATCAGCCGCGGAGTACAAAGATTCCTGGGCGCACTGGGTGTTCACCAAGAATGCCGTGGCCGGCGAGATGAAAATTTACCGCAACGGCGCGCTGTGGCATTCCGGTGGCGGAAAAACCAGAACAATGAGCGATATTGCGTCGGCCACATTCGGGGGACAGGCTGCTGGCTACTATTATGCAGGCTTACTGGATGATGTTCGCCTCTATGACGTCGCCTTGTCCGCGGCTGAGGTGTCGGCACTGCATGAAAATACCCAGCCGGTTGATATTGCTCCGGCAGCACCGTCGGGATTAAGCGCCATTGCCTCCGAGGGCTCTGTCAGCCTGGATTGGGCGGATAACGGGGAGTCGGATCTGGCCGACTATACGGTCTACCGTTCGACCACCAGCGGCAGCGGCTATACCGCCATCGCCACCGGCGTGTCCGTCAGCGATTATGTGGATGCAACCGCGGTTAACGGTACGACCTATTATTATGTTGTCTCGGCCGTTGATGCGGGTTCAAATGAATCGGCCTACAGTAGCGAAGCGTCTGCTACGCCGGTCGACTCGATACCGCCGGCGGCTCCGACAGCCCTGACGGCTGTGGAAGGCATCGGGACGGTCGCATTGGATTGGGCGGATAATGGTGAGCCGGATCTGGCCGACTACACCGTCTACCGTTCCACCACCAGCGGCAGCGGCTATGCTGCGATTGCGACAGGCGTTGCGGTCAGCGACTATGTCGATAGTTCAGTCGCTAACCATACGACCTACTATTATGTCGTCACGGCGAGCGATAGCAGCAGCAATGAGTCGGCCTTCAGTGCGGAAGCCTCGGCCACCCCGGGCTTTGTTTCCAGTCTGGCGGATTCTGATACCCCGGTACAGGGAACGGTTT
>CAZABK010000031.1:0-31310 GCA_964483355.1 uncultured Verrucomicrobiota bacterium
ATTCGCGCCGCCGTCGGCGCCTTCGCCAAAACCATGTTCCTCAACGACCGGCTGGTTGAAACCGCCAAGGCGGTTGCCAGTCGGCTCACGTTTGTTCCCTTTGTGCGCAAGCAGCTGATGCTGCTCAAGGCCGTTGAGCCGGTTTACGGCTTTACGCGCGGCGATGCCACCGACCAATCACTCAAAGCGGTCTATTGGTCCGCCGGCGACTTTGACCGCCTGAACGAGCCCGATCCCGACCATTCCGAAAGCGGTCTGCTCTTTTGTTTGCCGATCATTCCGGCCGACGGAGCGGCCGTGCTCGAGGTGGTTCGCGATACCCACGCCACGTTTGCGCGCCACGGCTTCGAAGCCGCCATCACCGTCAACCTCATGGACACCAAGGCGATGGAGGGCGTCGTCAGTCTGGCCTTCGATCGCCGCGACGAATCGCAAACCAAAGCCGCGCACGCTTGTATTCAGGAGATGGAGGCACGCTACATGGAGCAGGGGTGCCCGCCGTACCGCGTCGGCATCAACTCCATGCATCAGGTGGTACACGAGGGCGACCCCTTCTGGCAGACTGTCCGCGATCTCAAGGCGGCGCTCGATCCCAACCACATCATTGCGCCCGGCCGCTATAACCTTGTTTAATCTTTTGAAAAGCCACAAATCGCGGTAGATGCGCATTGAAATCTGTTTTCTTTGTGTTAATTTCCTAACACCATGTCAAAGCTGGGGGAATGGTTGTGGATGTTGGGGACATTATTTGCATTTTGATGGCCTATGTGCTGGGGGGAATTTGTACCGGCTACTATCTCGTGCGCGCAAAAACCGGGCTCGATATTCGTGAGCAGGGGAGCGGCGGAATCGGTGCGCGCAATGTCGGTCGCCTGCTTGGAAAACCCGGTTTTGTTTTGACCCTGCTCGGCGACGCCTTCAAAGGCGCGCTAGCCGTGGCACTCGCGCATAAATTTGCGTCGAGCGATCCGACGGTTTCGCTGGTGCTGGTCGCGGTCGTCGCCGGCCATATCTGGCCGCCGCTGCTGCATTTTCGCGGCGGGCGTGGCATCGCTCCCGCCCTTGGCGCCTACCTTGCCTATGATCCGAATCTGGCGCTGCTGCTTCTGGCAATTACAGTTGTTCTGATGGTGTTCCGCCGCGGTTTTATTCTCAGCGGGCTGGCGGCCTTTCTGCTGCTGCCGGCCGTTGCACACGCGCTCGACTTTGCCGGCCACACGGTTGCCGCGCTGGCGGGCTGTTCGGCCATCATTCTCTTCGCGCACCGCGAGCGCCTGCGCAGGGCCTTCGCTGAATTCCAAACCCAAAGAGAGGCCTGAAGCGGCGTTGCCGCGAATTTTAGATCGTGGATTTTCGATTGCCGATTGGTGGCACTCAGACGGCGTTGGCCTTTTCAAATAAAGCGTCGCAGACCTGAAAATCGGAAATCAAAAACCGGCATTCGGCAATACCTTGCCAACCTCTTGAGGTGGCATGGGTATGAAATGAAAAATGATCAAAAGGGGACAGAAGGGAACTGAATATGGGACTGCTTGACGGATTTATTTTTAAGGTGGCCGAAGAGCCGTGGGAAATGGAGGCGGTTCACGCGCTCAACTATAAAACCTTTGTGGAAGAAATTCCCCAGCACGAGCCCAATCCCGACCGGCGGCTGGCCGATAAGTTTCACGACGAAAACACCTACGTCATCTGCATCCACGAAGAGCGCCGTGTTCTTGCCGGTATGATCGCCTTCCGCGACCGCCGCCCGTTCTCGCTCGACCGCAAACTCGAAAACCTCGATGCCTATCTGCCCGCCGGCCGCTCGCTCTGCGAAATCCGCCTGCTCGCCGTCGAAGAGGAATACCGCTACACCCGCATCACGCAGGGACTCATCGCCCATCTCGTCCGCTACGCCATCGACTGTGGCCACGACCTCGCTGTCATTTCCGGCACCGTCCGGCAGATCAAGCTCTACAAATATCTCGGCTTCGTTCCCTTCGGGCCGCTCGTCGGCACCGAGGACGCGCAATACCAGCCGATGTATCTGACGCTCGAAGCCTATCAGCAGCTCAAGGGCCGTTCGCGCTCGTTCGCCAAAGAGGTCGAGGATCTGCCGAACGACGACACGACGCTTTTTAATTTTCTGCCCGGCCCCGTCGACTTTGCGCAACAGGTGAGCGAGGTCTACAAGCAAAAGCCCTGCTCGCACCGCAGCCGCGCTTTCATGGAGGATTTCCGGAAAGTACGCACTCGCCTGTGCGAGCTGGTTAATGCGGAGCAGGTCGAAATTATGATGGGCCCCGGCACGCTCGCCAACGACGCCGTCGCCGGACAGCTTTCGCTGCTCTGCGAGCCCGGGCTCGTGCTCGTCAGCGGCGAATTTGGCCGCCGCCTCGCCAAGAGCGCCAACGGCGCCAAACTCTTTTTCCACATGCTCGAAATTCCGGAAGGACAGGCCTTCGGTCGCGCCGACCTGGAAAACGCGCTCAAGGATTATCCCGACACCGCGTGGGTCTGGGGCACGCACTGCGAAACCTCCACCGGCGTGCTGAACGACCTCGAAATGTATAAATCTATCTGCGCCGAGCGCGGCATCAAGCTCTGTGTGGATTGCATCAGCTCCATCGGAACCGTGCCGGTCGACCTCGCCAGTGTCTACCTCGCCACCGGCACCAGCGGTAAAGGGCTCGCCTCCATCTCCGGCCTCTCCATGGTTTTTCATAACCACGACTTTTATCCGGCGCCCGACGACCTGCCGTGCATTCTCGATCTCGGACTCTATCAGGAAAACGACGGCATTCCCTACACCGTCCAATCCAACCTCGTCTATGCACTGCTCGCCGCGCTCAGTTCGCTCGACTGGGATAAACGTTTTGAAGAGGTGCGCGATTGGTCAAAAGGCATCCGACGCAAGCTCGCCGAAATCGACGCGCCGATCCTCGCGCCCGACGCCTGCGCCATGCCGTCGGTCATCACGATTGCCCTGCCCGAAATCCGCTCGTCCGAAGCCATCGGCGACACGCTCAAGGAACACGGCGTACTCATCAGCTACCGCAGCCACTATCTGCTCGAACGCAACTGGATTCAGGCCTGCATGATGGGCGCCGAGCACAAGCCCGCCGAAAAACTCGTCCGCCTGCTCAAGAAAGAGTTGATGAGGTAAAAGTTGTAGTTCCGCGTTGACTGCGTCTCGCTACGCGTTAGGCGGTCAGTCCGGTCGGATGATTGCCACAAAAGAGCGCAAAGAAAGCAAGACTAAAAAGCGGATTCGGAAATGTTGTAGCCGGGGTCGGTGACCCCGGATTCTCTGCGCGGAAGCGGGATCGGCGATCCCGCCTACAGCAACCCATCATGTCTCGATATTTCGGAACGCCTCTGTGAGTTCGCGATACACTTCCGCGGCATCCTGCCCAAGCGCCTCGCACACCCAGAAAAACTCCACCACATCCAGCCGCCGCTCTCCGTGTTCAATGCGCCAGATAAATGAATTTTCACGCTGGAGCTTCGCCGCCATTTGGCGATTTGTGAGACCAGCCTCTTTGCGCATCTCAACAAGTTTTTTCAGGACGAATTCATATTCAGAGCTGTAAATAGATTTTTTCATGCCCGCATAATGCGAACAAGTGCTCATGATCGCATAATGCGGACAAAAGTTGTTGACCGCATAATGCGGACGAAGTATGTGTAGTCATCTGTTAAAGAAACACGAAAACAAATCAAAGGAGTAAGTTATGGGTGTTGCAGCAATGGTAATTGGTATTATTTCCTCGTTATTGGCATTTATTCCGATGTGTGGGTTTTTTGCTTTTGCGCCGGCGGCTTTGGGCCTAATTCTCGGAATTATTGATGTTGCGCTTAAGAGCAAAAAGAAGCTGCCCAAAGGACAGGGAATTGCTGGCATTGTGCTTAATGTGGTTGCTTTGGGCCTCATTGTTCTTCAGACCGTTGTCTTTGCTGCCGCTGCGGTTGCTTCAGAAGAGGCGCTGAATGAAGTCGCTCAGGAGATTGAAGCGTACGAATAATGAATGAACAACGCGGTTGGCACCGCATTTATTATCCGTTGAATTTGGCAATGGCAGGCTACGGTATATACGTCCTGTTGTTGCCTTTTTTGTCGCCGTTAATGGAGCGAGTTTTCCCATCAATATGGGAATGCGCCTACTATCGCTTTACCGGACAGCCTTGTCCGTTGTGTGGAGTTACCCGCGATCTTTCATCCACTTTTTCAGGGCAGGAGGCAACGCTGAATCCGGCAAGCCTGTCTATCTTTGCCTTCGTCGTGGGATCATTGTTTTACCGAGTGTGGGCAACCTTTTCGTTGCGGAAACTTACAGTGGCGAAGCAGAAGCTTCTTTTTGTCGGCGACGCGATGCTTCATCTGAGTTTGTTAGCGCTGTTGGTTTTCAAGACGCTTTATAGCCAGTCATAGGAGGAGTCATGATGTATTGCAAACAATGCGGAAATGAAATTCTAGACAATGCCGCCGTCTGCGTGAAGTGCGGAGTCGCAACAGGAATCCCGCTTCCGGCGGAAAACCCGGCCAAAAGCCGGACATCATATATCCTCCTGGGAGTATTTCTCGGTGGGTTGGGCATTCACAATTTTTATGCGGGATATACCGGCAAGGCATTGGCGCAATTACTGACCAACCTGATTATCGGTTGGCTCATCATTCCGTGGATCGCCATCTCAATCTGGGTTTTGGTTGAGATCTGCACCGTTGTTGAAGATGCCGATGGAGTAGCTTTTTCGTAGGATGGATCTCCAGATCCGTCCATTCCGTCCATTCCGTTCGTTCGGTGGTCGAAACTGGAGGTGGTCTGTCGACTCGCTTCGCGTCAACCTACGGCTCGCTGTGCGCCAACTTTTGTTGTTCCGCGGCTTTGCGCCTTGAGCGCGCGAAGCGCGCGGGCGTGAGATAATCCTTACGCCGTTGCCGGGCGGTCGGCGACCCACTTGCGCATGTTGGCTTTGGTTTTTTTCCACTCCTTGGAATCGTTGCGCTCTTTCACAAACTCGGTGTAGAGGTGGAAGAAGGTCTGCCGGAAGGTTTCGAGCAGCACCATGCGCTCCTGAAATTTTCCGACGCGGTCGAAGGCTTCGGTCTGCGGCAGCTTGAGGCTGCGGAAAATAAATTCGTCGGCATCGAACGTGAAGGCCCAGACCTCTTCGCCGCGGGCAAACTGGATCTTGGCTTTCTTGAGCTTTTTGCCGCTGAGCAGGGCGGTACGCGCTTCGGCGCTGAGCATCGGCTGCCCCTTCTTCAGCACAATCTCGTGCGCGCCTTTGCCTTCCATCACGAAGGTGAGCGGGCCTTCAACCATGTAGCCGATTTCGCCGACATCCGGAATCTGCGCGAGTCCGCCGCGCTTTTCGGAGGTATACCAGAGCCACATCAAAAATTCGCGGCCGGCGGTGCCGTCGACCATACCGTCTTCGAGTTCGTCGGAAAAGCTGGCCGGCGCCCAGTTCTGGACATTAACGCTTCCGACGCGCTCGGCAATCGTTTCCGGGTCGGCCGGCGTCGCGCCGCATCCGGTGGTCTGCATGAGGCTGAGCACAAAGGCGTCGACCTGCTTTTCGGAGGTGCCGGAGGCATAGATCATGTGCGAGCGCTCGTCGAAGACAAAATCGATGCCCTTGAGCTGCGGCGGCATTTCGGGCAGCAGGCGTTCTTTGACGTCCTTCTTGATTTCCGAGCGCATGGTCTGGTTGAGGTATTGTTTGTCTTCCGCCTCCATCACGGCCATCTCTTCGACGGCGCACTCGGCCTGCAGCAGGGAGGTCGGAACCTTTTTCTTGGCCTGCGTCAGCGTCAGGCGCAGGTAGCCGCCGAGAAAGGCGTTTTCTTCGGTAATCTTGCGGTCGAGCAGATGGCGTCCGGCGACCCAGCCATGGACCTCTTCCTCGGCCAACGTGCTCAGCGGCGGCAGTGCGGCCGCGGCAAATTTTTCGACATCTTCTTCATTCAGATCCCGCGATGCAAAAAACATGCGGAAGCTCATCGATCCCTTTTCAAAACTCATTTCAAATTCTCCTGTAAACCGCGAATAGACGCTAATGAACGCGAATGTTCTAAAAATTAGCGTCTATTCGCGTTCATTCGTGGTTGAAAACTACCACGTTACGGTAATTCCGGCGTGGGCGGTGCGGTCGCGCGGCTCCACGCCGGGGATGGCCTGGAAGTTCGATCCCCACAGGTTTTCCACCCGGAACGAAAGGCGCGCATTATGCGCAAAGGCCGGAACCCAATGCAAGCCAACGGATGCGTCGGCGCCAAAGTCGGAGCTGGTGCGGGCGCTGTTATCCGTCTGCCACCGCAGGGTCTGCGCGCCGAAAAGTGTAAGCCCGCGGGCAAAGGTCCAATGGCCGGAAAACGCCAGCAAATGTTCGGGGAAGTCGGATTCGTAGCGGCCGTCCGGATTGGTATTGTCTTTGTGAATCCATTGGTAGTAGCCCGTCAGTTCCAGCTCGTCGGAGGGATAAAAACTGAGCTTTGAATCAAATCCCGCAACGTTCACGGTTCCAAGATCAGCTGCAACGCCGCCGATCCAGTCCGACGCGTTTTCAAGCCGCCGATGAAAAGCCGCCGCGCGCCAATCAAGATTTTCGGAAACAAACCGGCGGAAGCCGAGTTCGGCATTTTGCGTCTTTTGCTGCTGGAGCAGGGGATTGGATTCGAGCGTCTGGAAATCGGGCTGCTGCACGGTTTCGGTCCAAGCGGCGTAGAGGATGGAATTGTCGGTTGCGTAAAAATCAACGCCGGCCTGTGGCAGCCATTCGGCCGATTCATCACTCTGAAAAACGGTGTTGAGTCCGGCTCGAACCGAAAAACGATCAAAGCACGCTTCGGGCAAAATCAGCACCGAGCCGCGTGTGCGGTCGTGGCCTTCATAATATTCATTTTCCACGTCGCCGCGCAGCGTCAGCGCAACGTGCTGGATTTCCATGGTGCGACCTTCAATCATCGCGGTAGCGAAGCGGGAGTCGCCGCCGTCGATCTCCATCTGCCGGACGGCGGCGCCGGTGCGCAGAAATGAATCTTCGAGATCGCCCTTGGCTGCGCTGAAAAGGAGCAGGGCATCCTCGACCGTCTGTTCGCCGGTGCCGAGCCCATAATAGCCCTGCGTTCCAAACTCTTTTTCCTGTCCGGCGCCGATCAGGTCGAGCTGCCAGTCGTTTGCAGAATGTTGGAGGTGCGCGCCGCCGGAATGGCGCTCATAGTCGTTGGCGTCATCGTCCACCTGTCGCGCACTCTCCCATTCCAGAAATCCGCCGACGCCCGCGGCATACGAAGAAAGTTCCGCTGCATAATGGTCGGTGGTTCCGATCTCGAGGCCGGTTTGCAGACGGGCCGCCTGCGGTGCCATTTCATAGGTTACGGTTTGGTTTTGGACTTTCGCGTTGGAGAGCCAATGTCCGGCAATCGGCAGTTCGGTATTAAAATGCGCGGAGTAGGGACTTTTCAGCTTCAGGCCGTTGATCGAAATGCCGGCGCCGGTATAGCTGCTGCCGCGGATCGAAAAATCCTGCTGCGCCAGCCCCTGACGGTTGACCAATAGTTCCGGTGTGTCCGCCATACATGCGACGCTCATCAACAGAGCTGGAATGGTTTTCTTCATGAACGGCAAAGTTTAAACCAGGAAATCATAGGTGAACAAACCTTATTCGTTGGCGAAGTCGCCAAGGCGCAGGGCGGGGCCCTTCCTTGACAATGCGTTCGCCGTTCTTCAATATTTTTGCCATTTAGTTGTGTTTCCGCATCGCTTCTTGTGGTAAGCACCCCTCTCACTTGGGAATAAATCCCGGTTAATTAACGGGGATTTTTTATCTGCCTCATGGCGGATTTGATTGGGTTTAAGAGTAATAATAGAGAGCAACAGACCAGTTGTTAAGATGGGTAGGAGTTTTATATGAGTGAAGCAAAATCAAACGATCCGCGTCGCGCCGCCGAAATGCTGAGCGCTGAAGATCAGGCGTGGGTCAAGGAAACCATTGCAAAGATCACGAACAAAATGTCGTGGGTGAGTGAAAAGTCGGCGGAAAAGATTCCCTACACCACCGATGAAAACGGTGAGCACGACGACAAGCGCGTTGGCGAATATCGCGTTGACGATGGAATCCAGTGGTGGACCAACGGCTTCTGGGGTGGAATCAACTGGCTGATGTACCACGAAACCGGCGACAAAAAATACGCCGACATTGCCTACAAAAACGAAGAATGGCTCGACGAGTGTTTCGCCACCTTCCACGGCATCCATCACGATGTCGGCTTCATGTGGCTGCCGACCTCCGTTGCCAGCTACCGCCTCACCGGCGACAAAGAATCCCGCCGCCGCAGCCTGCACGCCGCAAACATCCTCGCCGGCCGCTTCAACCCGGTTGCAAAAATCATCCGTGCATGGGATGACGTCGGCGACGAAGATACCCGCGGCTGGGCCATCATCGACTGCATGTTCAACATTCCGCTGCTCTACTGGGCTTCCGAAGAAACCAAGGACCCGCGCTACAAGCACATCGCCATGATGCACGCGGACACCGTCATGAAAGACTTCATCCGCCCGGACGGATCGAGCGAACACATCGTCAAATTCGACCCCGAAGTCGGCGGAAAACTCGAAACCTACCGCGGCCAAGGCTATGCCAAAGGCTCCGCGTGGACCCGCGGCCAGACCTGGGCGCTTTACGGCTTCATGATGAGCTACATCCACACCAAGAAGCCGGAATATCTCGACACCGCCAAGCGCGTTGCCCGCTACTTTATCGACCACATTCCGGAAGACTATGTGATTCCGGTCGACTTCCAGCAGCCGGCTGAGCCGGCCTACGAAGACTCCACAGCTGCCGCCGTTGCAGCCTGCGGACTCATCGAAATGGCTAAATACGTCAGCGAAGAAGAAAAAGACGAATGCCTGAACGTTGCGCTCAAACTGCTCAAAGTCCTCGACAAAGACAAGTGCGACTACAGCGATGCCCAGGATAACATTGTCAACATGTGCAGTGGTGCTTACTTCAACAACAAGCAGCACATTTCAATCATCTACGGTGACTACTACTACATGGAAGCACTGTTCAAACTCAAAGGCGACGACGTCTTTTTCTGGTAGGAGGTAACATCATGGATAACGTAATGCTGACCCTTAAACTCCTGCGCGACGACATGAGCACCGGTGCCGTGAGCAGCGCAGAGAATGAATGCAATCTGGTCTACACCTCCGAGTATCAGGAGGGAGACAAGATTGTTCTGGAATCATCCGCATCGGACATCTTCCTCGTATTCCAGGCTGACGACGCCCTCGGCCGCTCGCTGGTCTACATGAAAGGCGACTCCCTCTGGTACACGATCCCGTTTGGTGAAAAGCGCATCTGCTACTCTCCGAAACCATTCTCCGGAAACCGTCACCTCATCAGCGTCCGCGTCGCGACCGAAGCCGAAGTCAAAGCGTACCGAAACCTGGCGCTGAACGTCGCGGACCAGCAGACCAACACCTACTTCTTCCCGCACGCTCACGCCAATGTGGAAACTCGCGAAGAGTCCGTGTTTGCCGCCCGCAACGTCATCGACGGCGTAAAGGAAAACCGTTCGCACGGCGAATGGCCCTACCAGTCGTGGGGCATCAACCAGCGCGCCGACGCCGAAATCACCATCGAATTCGGCCGCGAGGTCGAGATCGACAAAGTCGTGGTCTACTTGCGCGCCGACTTCCCGCACGACAACTGGTGGAAGCAGGTCACCCTGCGCTTCTCCGACGGCGAAACCATGGTTGCTGACCTGGTTAAAACCGGCACCGGCCAGGCCATCACGTTTGAAAAACGTACGGTCGAGTGGGTGCGCCTCGAACAGCTGATCAAGTCCGACGAACCCTCTCCGTTCCCGGCCCTGACCCAGTTCGAGGTTTACGGTACGGAAGCCTAAACCGGTTCCGGCTAGATCAAAAAGGCGCTCCGACGGGGCGCCTTTTTTCGATCCTCAATTCGGAAATGAAACCGTTAATAACCGTGAATGAACATAAATTGGGGGTTCCTGCTATTTACGTCCATCAACGTTCATTAACGGTTCGTACATCTCCGATGTTTATTCAGTGGCTAAAGCCCATGCGCACCGTAATTTCAGCGGTGGCGGCCTTCAATTTCTTTGCCAGAACCGGGATCTTCCGCTTGGGAAAGGTTCCGGTCGAGGCCGTAATGCCGACGGCGGCAATGGTTTTGCCAAACGCATTAAACACCGGCGCGGCCATGCAGCGCACCCCGTGCAGATATTCCTCATCATCCATTGCATAGCCCTGCAGGCGGGTCTGCTCGATACTCGCCATCACGGCCTCCAGCGAGCTGTCGGTGTGTTCCGTATAAGCGGTCAGGGTCAGCGTTTGGCAGAATGTGGCCGGTTCCGGAATGCTGAACGCGAGAAAGACCTTGCCGGTCGACGAGCTGTGCAGATCGACCATGGTGCCGGGCCGCGAGGCAATGCGAACGGGATGCGGGCTGTCCGCGACCTCCACGAGGATCGATTTCTGACCATTCAACATGGCCAGATGCGTCGATTCGCCCGTATCGGCCGAAAGCGCTTTGAGCACCGGGCGGGCAAATCCGCGAATGTCGAGCTGATCGAAGGCTTTCACGCCGATCTTAACCAATGCCGCGCCGAGTGTGAATGCGCCGTTCTTGTTCCGGGCAAGATGGCCGGCATCCAGCAGCGTCTCGGTAATTCGCAGTGCGGTCGTGCGCGGAATCCCCAGTTCGCTCGACAGCTCCTTCAGCACGCAGCCGTCGGGCCGGTTGGAAACCATCTCCAGCACCTCGCAGGCTTTTCCAAGGTTTGGAATGTAATATTTGTTCATACCGGGGAGTGTGTTCATATTTGAACAAAAGTAAAATTATTTGAACCTAATAATTGTATCCTTCCCATGAGCGGTGCAAATTCCTACCCGTGCGATCACAGAATAAAAACGGGTTACTCATTGCAAAGAGATTGGATTATGCGTTTTCAGGAACTGTGATCCACTGGAATGAAACACCGATTTTAACCTGATGGAGAAGTAAGATGGATGTAAGGTACACAATTGGAAAAAACGAATATAAACGGATGACCACCGCCGAGCTGCGCGAGGCATTTCTGGTCGATCTGTTTGAAGCCGGAAAGCTGAACCTGCTTTACACGGAAGTGGAGCGCTCGATTGTCGGCGCCGCGGTTCCGACCGTAGCCGCCCTGACTCTCGAAGCTGGCAAAGAGCTGGCCGCTGACTACTTCTGCCAGCGCCGCGAAGTCGGCGTACTCAATATCGGCGCCGCCGGAACCATCACGGTTGACGGAACCGAATACAACATGGACAATCTCGACGGCCTCTACATTGGCCGCGGCAGCAAAGAAATCAGCTTTGCCAGCGCCGATGCCGCCAATCCGGCCCGCTTCCACATCGTCAGCTACCCGGCCCACACCGAGTATCCGACCACGCAGGCGAAAAAAGCCGACGCCAACGAGCTGAAGCTCGGAACTGTCGAAGACTGCAACAAACGCACCATTTATCAGTACATCCACGAAAACGGCATCAAAAGCTGCCAGCTCGTGATGGGCTTCACCGCACTCGAACCCGGCAGCGTCTGGAACACCATGCCCTGCCACACCCACGAGCGCCGCACCGAAGTCTACATGTACTTCGGCCTCGACGAAGACGCCCGTGTGTTCCACATGATGGGACCGGAAGACGAAACCCGCCACATCACCGTAGCCGACGGACAGGCTGTGATTTCACCGATGTGGTCGATCCACTCCGGCTGCGGCACCAAGGCCTACACCTTCTGCTGGGCCATGGGCGGCGAAAACCAGCGCTTCGACGACATGGACCACATTACAATCGATAACATTAAATAAGGAGACTCCCATGATTCAGGAACTGTTTGACCTTAAAGGTAAAGTTGTACTCGTCACCGGCGGAACGCACGGCATCGGCATGGCCGTCGGAACCGTCCTCGGCAAAGCCGGCGCAAAAATCTGCGTCAACGACCTCAACGAGGACACCCTCGCAAAAGCTAAAGAAGCTTACGCCGCGGAAGGCATCGACGCCTACACCGTCGTTTTCAACGTAACCGACGAAGCCGCGGTTGATGCTGGCATCTCCCAGATTGAAAAGGACGTCGGCGACATCGACATCCTCGTCAACAATGCGGGCATCATCAAACGCGTGCCGATTCTCGACATGCCGGTTGAAGACTACAAAACCGTGATCGACGTCGACCTCATCGCACCGTTCATCGTCGGCAAGCGCGTTGCTCCGAACATGATCAAAAACGGCGGCGGCAAAATCATCAACATGTGCTCCATGATGAGCGTCTACGGCCGCAACTCCGTTTCCGCGTATGCTTCCGCCAAGGGCGGACTCAAGCTCCTGACAGCCAACATGTGCTGTGAGTGGGCCAAGCACAACATCCAGGTCAACGGCATCGGCCCGGGCTATATTGCGACCTCGCAGACCGCTCCGATCCGCGAAGGCGGACATCCGTTCAACGATCTGGTCATGATGCGCACGCCGGCCAACCGCTGGGGCGAGCCCGAAGACATCGGCAATGCCGCGCTCTTCCTGTCCTCCAAGGCCAGCCAGTTCGTCAACGGACACATCCTCTACGTCGACGGCGGCATCCTCGCCAACTTCGGCTATGTCAAAGGCGAAAACGACGCATAACGCGCCTCGCTATTAACCGGAAAAAGCCCGCGGTGATTACCGCGGGCTTTTTGGGTCGTAGGACGGGACTCCAGTCCCGTCCTGTTTGTGTGGGTGGGGTTGCCTGTCGGCTCGCTTCGCGTCAACCTACAGGCAAAAATCCTCGATGGTTTGCTGGAGCGCATAAACGGCGGCCTTGAGTTCGTCGTCGGTGATGACGAGCGGCGGCATGAGATAAAACATCGTGCCGAGCGGACGGAAGAGGTAACCCTGTTCAAGAAGCGACTGCTTGATTTGGGCGATCAGCGGTTTGGTCTCCGGCCTGAGCTCCACCACGCCGATCATGCCGAGGAAGCGTAGCTCCGCAATGCAGTCGATTGCGCCCATCGGCTGCATCCACTGCTTCATCTTTTCGGCCATTTCCGCGCCGCGTTCGACGGTGCCCTCGGCTTCGTAGATATCGAGCGCGGCCAGTGCGGCGGCGCAGCCGATCGGATGACCGGCATAGGTGTTGCCGTGATAGAACGTGCAGTCCTTTTCGCCCTGATCCGTAAACGTATTGTAAATGCTATCTTTCACCACGCAGGCGCTCAGCGGCATATAGCCCGCCGTCAGCGCCTTGCCGACGCAGACCATATCGGGATCAATGTCGGCATGGTTGAAGGCAAAGCGTTTCCCGGTGCGGCCGAAGCCCATCGCCACCTCATCGATGATCAGCAGCACATCGTTTTCGGCGCAGCAGTCGGCCAGCTTTTTCAGATAGTCCGCGGAATAGATTTTCATGCCGGCCGAACCGAGGCAGAGCGGCTCCACGATGACGGCCGCGAGCTTATCCCGGTGCTGCTCAATCACCTTCCGGCTCGGCTCAAAATCGCCGCCGGTTGGGAAGGGGAGCTTGGCCGGATGCGATACGGCATGTTCAAACGGCTTATGGAAGCCGTCCACAAAGCCGGCGCCGAGCGCGCCCATCGAGTCGCCGTGATAGCCCTGTTCCATGCCGATCACCCAGGTCTTTTCCGGGCGCCCGACGTTATACCAATATTGAATCGCAATCTTGAGCGAGGCTTCCACCGCCGAGCAGCCGTCGCTCGCAAAGACGGAGTGGCGGTCCGGCGTCGGCATCAATCCGGCCAGCCGTTCGGCGAGCGCCAGCACGTTCGGGTGCGTCAGGCTGCCGGTAATGGAATGCTGCAGCACCGCCGCCTGTTCCTGGATTGCCTTCACCACTTTGGGGTGGCTGTGGCCGAGGGCGCACGCCCACCAGCTCGAAACAATGTCGACATACCTGTTGCCCTGATCGTCGAAAAGATAAATGCCTTCGCCGCGCACCATGTTCGGGAAGCCGCGTTCAATCGCCGAAAACGACGTGTAGGGATGGAAGATTTTATTGGTCATTCAGAACTCGTTTCGTTGTCTTTCCAAAGGGGGTGGTTTTTCCAGTTTTTAACAAAGCCCATATTCTCCAGCGGAATTTCGGGATGTTTGTCCAGAAGTTTATCCAGCCGAGTTGCCCAACCGCTTTGCGGTGCAACCCTTCTCAGTAAATAGTAGAGCAAGGTCAGTGTTGCAAAAACTCTGTGGTTGGAAATTTGGGGATCATGCCATTCTGGATGGCTTTTTTTTGCCGGTAGAACTGGCCGGATAGAAAATTCCTGATTCCATAGTCGGGAATGGTGCGCACAGAGATTCCGGACATAGTTAAGGGTCAGTAGCCACGAATTTAATACTTTGGCGGGGAGTCCATAAACCTCTGCGATTTCGCGCTGAGAATGCATGTCCAGCATTTTAAACAGGGTTAGCATGTTGCCAAAGGTCATAACCTCGACGGCCATCCAAAGAGGAAGGTCTCCGTGTGTGTCTCCATACTTCTCCTTGAAATGTTCCACAAAGGCTTCTTTGCTGCGCGTGGCATTCCGTCGAATAGTTTCCACAAAGCGACCTTGTTCAACGACATCAACGGATTGGGGGAATCCATTTCTCCCTAGGTGAACAAAGGCATCATTCGCTTTCAGGGCAATGAGGTTGGTCATGCGGGTGCGAATGGATATTTCAACCCGCTCAATAGCATCCATCACCAACAGGCGAAGCTGCCGATCGAAGACATATCGGTCCCAGATCACATCAAACTGGGTATCGGGGAGCAAGGAGTCTTGTTCGCATCCTTCATTTCGGAACGGGTACCAATAAGCGCTTAAGCGGTAATAGTTCACATCCCGGAGTCGTTTTATGATAATCTCACGCTCACCCTGCATGCCGCGCTGTATGAGCTGGTCGGCCTGCTGCTCGAAGGAAAGAGGTTTCTTTTCATACTTCATTTAGAAATCCTCCGGGCAAAAAAAGACCCACCACATTTGGGCATACTCGTAGAGGCCTGGCGGGTTTGCTGCAAACAACCTATCGAAAAGCGATTGCTAATCAAGAAGAATGTTTCGAGTTTATTCATTCCGAATGGCCATTATATCGCGAGCTGATTAACAATCTTTTCGATCTCGGCGACGACGGGGAGCGGCAGGTCATTGTAGTTGGGGTTGGAGCCGGCGAGCTGCGTGCAGTAGGGAATGGTTCCCAGCACGGGCACTTTCCCGAACTGTTCGATCGTGGTGCCGTTATCCTCTTCGATAAAGCCAAACTCCTGGTCGGTGCTGGCGACAAAAACGATGCCGGCAATATCGAGCCCGTCGGAGCGCAGTGCGCGAATGGAGAGCAGGGTGTGGTTGATGGTTCCGAGGCCGGGACGCGCGGCGAGCAGCACCGGAAACTTGAGCGCCTGCATCAGGTCGAGCATTGTCTCGCGCCGGTTGAGCGGAACAATAATGCCGCCGGCGCCTTCGGCCAGCACAAATTCATAGTCCGACGCCAGCGTGCGCGCGGCGATTACCATTTCGGCAATGTCGATCTCCGTTCCGGCCATTTCAGCGGCGAGATGCGGCGAGCAGGCCGGCTCAAATTGATAGGGCGACATGTGGGCGTAGTCTTCGGGCGAAACCGTCATCTGCGCCATCGCAAGCGAATAGTCCAGATCGGGTACGCCGCCGTTGCAACCGGTCTGCGCCGGCTTCATGGGCGCGGCGTTAATATCGCGGCGGCGCAGTTCGGCGAGCAGCAGGGCGCTGAGCGCGGTTTTACCGATGTCGGTGTCGGTTCCTGTAATAAATAGTCCGTTCATGGGATTGTTTTTACAGATAAATGGGAGTGCATAGCGACTATTTTCGCAAAGTACGCAAAGCAGGTTTCTTCGCGGTCTTTGCGACCTTCTGTTGGAATTAAGCTTTGGTCAGCAGGAAGGTGGCGGTTTCGTAGGTGGCATAAACGCCGCCGTCGGAGGCGTAGGCCTCCTGATAGTCGCCGACGAGCCGGCTGAGTTCGGCGCGGGCGAGCGGCGCGTTGCCGGCGCTGACCTTGCCGCCGGTGACGCCCTGTTCGTGGATCGCCTTGAGGAACGCCTTGGCATCGTCGTAAATGATTTCCTCTTCGGAATGCTTGCGGCGCTCGAGGTGGAAGCCGGCGGCCTGCAGGCAGGCTTTGGTTTCCTCATAGGTCGGCAGGGTGATGTCCGGCGTCTTTTCGGGGGCAATTTCTGCGCGCAGTTTGTGCAGCTCTTTAAGCGTGCCCTGCAGCATCATGCCGAGTGCAAAGATGCCGCCGGGTTCGAGGCTTTCAAAGATATTTTCGCAGGCGGCTTTCAGGTCGGCGACCCAATGGAGCGCCGAGCTGGAGGCGATCAGCGGATAGCGGTCGCCGCTCCAGAAGGTTTGTGCGTCGCCGACAATCCAGTTGATTTGCGGATAGTTGGAAAATGTGGCGCGGCTGTGCGCGACCATTTTTTCGGAGAGGTCGACGGCATCGACCGGCACTTCCGGAAAGCGCTCGACCAGCAGGCGGGTCAGCTGGCCGGTGCCGGGGCCGAGCTCAAGGATCTGCTCCGGATACATTTCCGGTAACATCGAAACGACCGACTGCGCCAGCGCCAGTTGCGGGCGGGCGTGGCGATCATACGTCTCGGCTGCGGCTGAAAATCGTTGTCCAATCATGGTGAAGCATCCCCAATTCGGCGCGCAGATTGCGGCATTTCCCGCGCCAATGCAACTATAGGAACCGCACGATTTCGTCGATGACTTCGGCAAAGTGGTGCGCGGGCAGGGCGTGGCCGTCATCCGCGATGAGTTTCAGCGTGCCGGCGGGCAGATGTGCGTGCAGCCATTCGGCCGCGCCCGGCGGAATAATCCGGTCTTCGGCGCCGTGCAACAGCAGAACAGGAATGCCGATGGCCGGCACCTTTTCGCGGACGTCGGATGCGAGCAAATATTCGAGGCCGGCGACCAGCTCATCGAGCGGGCAGCCCGGCTCGGTTTTCAGTGCCGGATACGGAAAATGGACGTTTTTATAAAACTCCGCCAGCACCGCGTCGGGGTTGCGCTTGAGTTGGAGAATCATGCGGCGCAGAACCTTTTCGTGCGTGCCGCAGGGATAGTCCTCGGTAGCGCAGAATTTGGCGGTGGAGGAAATCAGCACCAGCTTTTGGCAGCTTTGCGGCAGCAGTTCCAGCGCCAGCAGTCCGCCCATGGAGCCGGTAACGATAAAGTCGGCGTCGGGAATACGTCGTTCCTGCAGCACCTGTGCGCCGGTCATCAGCTCCACCTCAAAGCGATCGGAGAGCGCGTCGCCCATCGGCCGGATCGCTTCCAACCCGTGCGCCCATCCCGAAATGATCAGTACTTTACGGTTCATTAAAACACGAAGGCACGAAGGGCACTAAGCAACGAGGCTCCTTTGTGATTCTTCGAGTCCTTTCTGTCTTAGTGTTTAATTGTCTTGATGATGGTTTTGGCGGCGCGTTCGAGGTCGTCGACGAGGTGGGCGAGGGTGATGGAAATGCGCAGGCGCGCAGAGCCGGCCGGAACCGTCGGCGGACGGATGGCGGCGGCAATAATTCCTTCCTCGCGCAGCTTGTGCGAAACGGCGACGGCCTTTTCGTTGTCGCCGATGACGATCGGAATAATCTGGCTCTCGCTCCGGAGTGTATCGAGTTCGGCGCCGTGGAGCAGCGAGCGGAAATAGTCGGCGTTGGCCTGCAGAATATTGCCGAGCCGCGGCGACGCTTCGAACACGTCGAGCGCGCCGAGCGCGGCGCCGACGACGGCGGGCGGCGGCGCGGTGGTGTAGATGAAGGCACGCGCGGAGTTGACCAAAAGGCTGCGCAGCTTTTCGGAGCAGGCGACATAGCCGCCGTAGCCGGCCATCGCCTTGCTCATGGTGCCCATCGAAACGGTGACGGCATTTTCGATGCCGAGTTCGCGGATGAGCCCGGCGCCGTTGGGGCCGAAGGTGCCGGAGGAGTGCGCTTCGTCGACCATCAGCATCGTGTCATATTTTTCCGCGAGCGCGGCGATCTCCTTGAGCGGCGCGATGTCGCCATCCATGCTGAAGACGGATTCGGTGATGATGAGTTTGCGCCCGGCGTGGTCGGCATATTGCGCGAGCCGCTTTTCGAGCGCGTCGGCGTCGTTATGGATCCAGCGCACCAGTTTGGCGCCGGAAAGTTTGCAGGCGTCGATCATGCTGGCGTGAACGAGCTTGTCGGCAAAGATGAGGTCGTCGCGCCCGGCGAGCACGGGAATGGTGCCGGCGTTGGCCATGTAGCCGGAGCCGAAGACGAGCGCGGCTTCAAACCCCTTTTCTTTGGCGATGCGCGTTTCCAGTTCTTCGTGGATCGGCAGGGTGCCGGTGACGAGGCGCGAGGCGGTGGCGCCGATGCCGTATTGGTCGAGCGCCTGCCGCGAGCGGTCGATCACGTGCGGGTGGCGGGCAAGGTCGAGATAGTCGTTGCTCGAAAAGTTGAGCACCTCTTTGCCGTCAATTTTAATGATGCCGCCGGCTTCGGGATAGACGCGCGCGGCGCGCTCAAGCCCGTTGGCCTTGGTGTCGGCGAGTATCGGCTGGATCCAGTCTTCATTCATTGTAGGTTGAAATTCCAATTTCGACCAAGCGCGTGAAAGGGACGGGGCTGACGCGAAGCGAGCCTGAGCTCGCGAAAGGCAACTCCCATCCTACAACCGGGCTTGTGTCGTCCATCGCGGGACTTTCGCCAACCGGGAGGGTTAGCGCAACTCCGAAAAAGGAATATCGACGTCGGCCGTCCCGCCGATGCAGGACTCGCCCTCCAAAGGATTGTTACTACACATAACTATTTGATCATTTGTCCCCGGTTTTGATATTCCTATCCTGTTTGCGGCTGATTTGGAAGGAAACCAAGAGAGCTGCCATGTGGTTAAAATCAATTAATACAGAAGGGGAAATTGATGAAAAAATGTCTGATTGCATTGTTGCTGGTTGCTTTCTGCTCCGTGGGTTATGGCGCGTCTGAAGAGCTGAGTGCGGAGTGGTACCAGAAGGGCATCGCGGCGGTTAAAATGGGTCACCTCAAGAATGCCAAGGTTTGTTTTGAGGCGGCGCTCTATTTTGATGCCGACCATGCCAACGCATCGAAGGCGCTTTCCATGACGGAAGAGCGGCTGGATAAGATGGAAGCTGCTTCCGGGAAATCCACTCGGATTGGAAAAATCATGAGCAGCATCAAGAACGTCTTTAAGTTTGGTTCATAACGCCGCGGCTCAAACTTTGATCGTCTAAAAAGCCGCCCGGAACGGGCGGCTTTCTTTTTGTCGGCGGGATTTACTTTGATAGGCGGTGTTAATCTGCCGCGGAACTGGATCCGCGAACCAACACGGAGGGTTCAGGTTTCTGTATCTGCAACATGTCGTGTCGAATAATTCAATTTACGCAACGCAGGGGTTTGCGATAGGTTTCGGGCAACCATAAACAACCGGCATCCGCGGTTTGCGGGTGTTTACAATGTGGTTAGCTCTGATAAGATTCACGGTTGTTCAACGACTTTAAGGAAAGGAAGTTCTCATGCGCAGTGATAAAACGAAAAAGGGATTGGAACGCGCTCCCCACCGTAGCCTGATGCGGGCGACGGGGATGACGAGCGAAGACATCAAGAAACCGTTCATCGCGGTCTGCAATGCGTTCAACGAAGTTATTCCCGGCCACGCGCATCTGGATCAGGTGGGCAGGATTGTGAAGGAGGCCGTGCGCGAAGCGGGCGGTACCCCGATTGAATTTAACATGATCGGCGTCTGCGACGGTATTGCGATGGGCCACGCCGGCATGAAATATTCGCTGCCGAGCCGCGAGCTGATTGCCGACGCGGTGGAAACCATGATCGGCGCGCATGCGTTCGACGCGATGATCTGCATCCCGAACTGCGACAAGATTGTGCCGGGCATGATCATGGGTGCGATGCGCGCCAACATTCCGACCATCTTTGCTTCCGGCGGCCCGATGAAGGCCGGCAAAACCAAAGACGGCCGCGTGGTGGACCTGATCAGCGTTTTCGAAGCGGTGGCCGAACACAAGCAGGGCAAGATTACCGATGAAGAGCTTGAGGAGATCGAATGCCAGGGCTGCCCGAGTCAGGGCTCCTGCTCCGGCATGTTCACGGCCAACTCGATGAATTGCCTGTGCGAGGCGATCGGCCTCGCGCTGCCGGGCAACGGCACCATCCTCGCGCTCGATCCGGCGCGTCACGATCTCTGGAAAGCGGCCGCCAAGCGCGCCGTTGAAATGGCCTATGAAGATGGTCCGCTGCCGCGCGACATTGTTTCGCAGGAGTCGCTCGACAACGCCTTTGCGTTGGATATGGCGATGGGCGGCAGCACCAACACGGTGCTGCACACGCTGGCGATTGCGAAAGAGGCCGGCGTGGAATATGACCTCGAACGCATCAACGCCGTCTCCAAAAAGTGCCCGAATATCTGCAAGGTTTCGCCGTCGTCGCATTATCACATCGAAGACGTCCATGCGGCCGGCGGCATCAGCGCCATCCTGGCTGAGATTGCCAAGCGCGACGGGCTGCTGAACCTCGACTGTCCGACGGTGACCGGCAAAACGCTCGGCGAAAATATTGCCGGCGCAGGAAGCCAGGATCTCGAATGCATCCGGACCCTGGACAAAGCATACTCCGAAACCGGCGGTCTCTCCATCCTGTGGGGTAACCTGGCCGAGGGCGGTTGCGTGGTCAAGAGCGCCGGCGTCGACCCGAAAATGCTGGTGCACACCGGTCCGGCGGTCATCTTTGAGTCGCAGGAAGAGGCCTGCGAAGGTATCCTCGACGGCAAGGTGAAGGCCGGTGACGTGGTCGTCATTCGCTACGAAGGTCCGAAGGGCGGACCCGGCATGCAGGAAATGCTCGCGCCGACCTCCTACATCATGGGGCAGGGACTCGGCGACAGCGTGGCGCTGATCACCGACGGCCGCTTCAGCGGCGGTACGCACGGCGCCTGCATCGGCCATATTTCTCCGGAAGCGGCGGAAGGCGGACCGATCGGCCTGATCCGCGAAGGCGACATCATCGAGATCGATATTCCGAACAATAAGCTGGCGGTTCAGCTCTCCGACGAGGAGCTCGCCGAGCGCCGCAAGGATTGGAAGGAACCCGCTCCGCGCTTTACCGCCGGCTGGCTTTCGCGCTATGCCAAGATGGCGACCAACGCCAGTAACGGCGCGGTGCTGCAGGGATAAACCGTGAAGCTGAAATCCTCGACATGCATTTTGTTGGCGGCGCTGCTCGCACAGGGAGCGGCCGCCGGCAAGTTGCGTGATTTTGCGGAAAAGGCCGCCGGCTCGTCCTCCGAGCCGAAAGAAAAGCCGAAGAGTTCAAATTCGGCCGCCTATGCGCCGTTTGGGTCGGGAACCTATCCGTCGGATTCCGGGGATCGCAGTTTTCTGGGCACCTTCTATGCATGGCTGGCGGCGGCGCAGCTGGAAAGCCGCGAAGGGTCGGAAGGCGAGCTGGTCTTTCCGGAGCATCGGGCGGGCGAGGCCACGGTGCCCAATGTGCGCATCGATTATAACTGGCAATATGTCGATTCGCAGATCGATGCGCATGATCTTCGTACCGAGCTGGGTTACAAAGCGTTCGCTATTCACGGAAGAACTTCCCGGTATGAAGATTCCTCCGACGGTTTCGAGATGGACATCAACCAGTTTTACGGAGTGCTGCGCTATGGCGGACATCGCGCCGATTTTCTGCCGGGCACCTTCGAGGCCGGAATTGGAGTCGGCGTAAGCCAGATCGACACCAATGATTCGGACATCAACAGCGAAACCGGTGCGGCGTTAACCATTCCGCTCAAATATTATCCGAGCGAGCGGTTCGGCATCGAGTTTCGGCCGGCATGGTATAAATGGATGGCTGACCGGCGTGTCGGCGATTACGACCTTTCGCTCAGTGCCGGCAGTTGTTATGTTCAGCTGCGCGCGGGCTATCGCTGGATGACGCTTTCGGGCGATATTTATAATGACGGCCCCTATGCGGGCGTTTCAGTTTCATATTGATCGGCAGGGAGGATAGGCGATGGCAGTCGGGCAAATCAGAAAGTTTATCGATTTTTTGCGGCACGACCTTTGGCGGATCGATATCGGGTCGGTCTCCAGATTGCGCGCCTTCGGTGTTGAGGTGCTACGGGTTTTCCACCTCGTACTCAAGGGCGTGAAAGAGGATAACTGTCACCTGCATGCCTCGGCGCTCACCTTTGCCACGCTCATGGCTATGGTGCCGCTGCTCGCCATCGTCTTTTCGATCTCCAGCGCGATCGGCTTCACCACGGCCAAGGAGTGGCTGATGGAGCAGGCCGCCGCAATGCCCGATATTGTTCCTTTCGTGGAGGAGCTGCTTTCGGTGGTGGAAAACGTGGACCTGGCCGGCGTAAGCAGTGTCGGCGGAGTCCTGCTCCTCTATATCGTTTTCAAGCTGCTCAGCGGCATCGAGGAATCCTTCAATCAGATCTGGGGCGTACAGGCTTCGCGGAGCATTGCCGACAAAATCCGCAACTATCTTTCCGTGCTGGTGATCGCTCCGGCGCTGATGCTGGTTGCGACCGCCGCGACACCGGCGATCATGGCGCTGTTGGGAAAACTCGATTGGCTTGGGCCGGTGCTCGGAATTGCCATCCGTCTGACTCCGGTGGTCATTCTCAGCTTTGCCTTCATTGCCATCTTCATGTTCCTGCCCAATACAAAAGTTTCGTTCCGGGCGGCGGCCATTGGCGCGCTCGTCAGCGCGGCGCTGGCCACCATATTGCAGGTACTCATGATCAAGGCCGGCGTCGGCGTAACCCGTCTCGGTAAAATCTATGGCACCTTTGCCTATATTCCGATCTTCCTGTTCTGGCTGCAGATGAGCTGGACGATCCTGCTCTTCGGCGCGGAGCTCGCCTTCGCCATCCAACACCGCGAAACCTACCAGGAGGAGCAGCGCGCGGTGCGCGCCAGCATGGTTTCGAAGCTCTGGGTTGCCTTTTCCGTCATGCAGGAGGCCGTCCGCATTTTCCGCAGTACCGAGCCTTCGCTCGATGCGATCGCTTTTGCCCGCGACAATAATATTCCCGTTCGTCTGATGCACGAGGTCATCGAGGTGCTCATTCGCGCTGGCCTGCTCGGTGCCGTCGGTCCCGATCTGGAGAATTGCTACGCCCTGCTGCAGGCGCCCGAAAACATTACCGTAAAGGCCATCCACGAACTCATGCTCTCCGACGGCGCCGCCCCCGAAGATCTTGGGCTGGTTGAAGAAGAGGCCATCCGCGACATGCTCGACAACCCCGACGCCACCCTTGATTCTATCCTTCTCCGCAAATTCATGGGCGAAGACTAACGTAGACGAGGCTTCCAGCCTCGTTTGCATTCTGGCATTTTCTCCGCCATGATTTCAGATGCAGTACAGAGTAACGGGGGCGGAACCCCAACAGGCTTATACGAATTGTTGAAAGTTCATTTGTCGACCTCAGGCATTGTTCGTTTGCCGGCACAGGTCGCGACCTACGAATTCCAGGAGGTCAAGGTTCAGGAATCCCAACCCGTTTCCTTTAAAAAGGTGGTCGAGTTGGGGGATTACTCCCGGGGGGAAATCGGGTTCCTGTGTACCAGCTATCACGGTGATGAAGTGGTGATTGTTGATGCCAACAGCACTGCACTGGCTTCGGAATTCTCGGAAAAGCAGGTTCCTGTTCTGGTACTTGAGCTTGAAGCACTGCAAACGGGAAAGCGTGCAGTAACACGCGCGCGCTTCACCAAATATATAATTTCCGAAAAAGGGCGTTCCTGGCTCAGTTTTTCCAAGCCCGACGTTGCTCCGGAAGCAGTCGTCGAAACAGAGCCCGATTGGGTTCCGCCGGTTCGCCGCAAGCGGGAACCCGTCGTGCTGAGTTCAGAAATTGATTTCGAAAATGAACTGAATGAAGAGCAACTGGCTGCGGTGAAGGCGCCGGATGGGCCAACATTGGTCATTGCAGCCGCGGGAACGGGCAAGACCCGGACCTTGATTTATCGACTGGCCTATCTGGCCACCAAGAAGAAGGTTCATCCCGATAATGTTCTGTTGCTGACCTTCACCAATAAAGCTGCGCGGGAAATGTTGGAACGAACGCATGAATTGGTGGGGAATCAATTCGGCAGTTATGACAGTGGAACCTTTCATTCGTTTGCAAACCGGGTACTGCGTGCCGGAGCAAACCGCTTGGGCTTCGGACGCGATTTCACTATCCTAGATTCGGATGATGCCAAGAAACTCATGCGTTCATGCATCGACGAAATGGGTGTGGAAAAGAAGCATTTCCCGAAACCGGAAGTGCTGTTGAGCCTCTTTGGTGTGGTCAGCGGCCGTATGGGCGATCTCACAACGGCGATTGACGAGGAGTTTGAATATTCAGATGTCGATGCGGATGACGTTATAAAGGTGCACAATCTCTATCAGCAGCGGAAAAAGGACTCCAATGCGATGGACTTCGACGATCTGTTGATCTATGCGCATAAGCTGTTGTTGGAACATGACGACATTCGGCATCATTATCAGGAAGAATTCGAATATGTACTGGTGGACGAATTTCAGGATACCAACGCCATTCAGGCCGAACTGGTGCGCCTGCTGGTGCAGACGCACGGCAACCTGATGGTGGTCGGCGATGATTTCCAGAGTATCTATTCCTGGCGCGGGGCCGACTTCCGGAATTTTCTGGAATTCGAAAAAACCTATCCCGGCGCGCAGAGCTTTAAGCTGCAGACCAACTATCGCTCCACGCCCGAAATTCTCGAGGTTGCCAACGAAGTGATTGCCGGGAACCCGGAACAGTTCCAGAAGCATCTGCAGGCCGTGCGCGACAGTTCCGCGCAACCGAAGCTGGCTAAAATGCGCGATGGCTCCGTGCAGGCGCGCTATGTGATTGAAAAGGCCTGCGAACTCAACCGCCGCGGAATACCGTTTTCGGATATGTGCGTGCTTTACCGCTCGCACTTCCATGCCATGGAGCTGGAAATGGAGTTGAACCGGGCCGGGATGTCGTATGCCCTGACGTCCGGCGTACGCTTCTTTGAAAAGGCACACATCAAGGATGTCTGCACGCTGCTGCAGATTTTGGTGAACCCTTCGAATGAAATGGCGTTCGCCCGTCTCGTTCAGCTGTTTCCAAAGGTTGGAGCTAAAACCGCCGTCAAAATTTTTAATAAACTCGGGCGGCGCGTAAACCTGCAACGTCCCGAAACGTGCGCGGATGTTCTGGCCGCTCTGCCGGTCGCAGCGAAAAGCGAGTGGGAAAAAATCCAGGAGATCTTCATTGCCTATCGCGAAGAAAACCTTTCCAACGATCCCGGCGAAGTCATCTTCCGTTTTGTAAAGGCGTTCTATAAAGAATACATGATTGAAAACTTCGACAATCATAAGTTTCGCCAGGAAGACATTGATGGCCTGATCGATTTCACGGTGAAATTTGAAACCACCGAAGCGTTCCTCCAGGAAATTGCGCTGCTCACCAATCTGGATGCCGACAGCGGAAATGCCCCGGCGGAAGAGGAGGACCGCGACTCCATCCGGCTCTCAACCGTGCATCAGGCCAAAGGGTTGGAGTGGAAAGCGGTTTTTATTCTGTTTGTTAACGAAGACATGTTTCCGAGCAAAAAGTCGATCGAGGAATCGGGCGATGCCGAGGAGCGCCGTCTCTTCTATGTCGCCGTCACCCGCGCCGAAGACGAGCTGTTTATCTGTGCGCCGATGGTGCGCCGCCAGCGTGACGGCGGCCTGATCTTCCTTGATCCCTCGCGCTTTATCGCCGAAATCCCCGAAGCTCTCCTCCAGACTGACGGCGGCTTCTATTAGGGATGGTTCGCCACAAAGAGCACAAAAAATCAAAGGGCCCGTAGCAGAATAGTTCTAAGGTTTGTGTGCCCTTTGTGGCAAAAATCACCTTAACAAGAAGTCGATGATCAGCGGCAAGTGGTCGGAGCCGACATCGCCAAGAACTGCGCGGTGATGGATGGTGATCTCTTCCGAGTGAAGCACGTGGTCGAGCGGGATGCGCAGCAGGCGGTTGTCCGCCGGCCAGGTCGGCTGGAAGCCGAAGCCCTTCATGGAATTTTTCAGACCCGATTCAGAAATGACGCGCCGGAACCAGTAGGAGAACGGGGTGAGGTTCAGATCGCCGACCAGCAGTACAGGTTTTTTCTGCTCCATCACCACATAAGGAAGTTCCGCCAGCTGAATGTTTCGCCGCTCCGAAAATTCCGCGCTGATCGGCGGCACCGGATGCGTTCCGATAATCGAAACTTCGCCGGTGGGCAAATAGGCATCGGCAACGATTGACGGGACGCCGGCATCGCCGATCTGAACCACCTTGCCGTGCGCCAGCGGATATTTACTGAGCAGCATGATACCGAAGCAGCCCTCCTGCGGTTCGGCGATGCGGTGTTTATAGTCGGCGTTCAGCACCTCCAGTTCGGTTGCCCATTTCGGAGTGACTTCCTCCAACAGCAGAATGTCGGGCTTGGCGGAGCGAATGGCTTCCATGACCTGTTCCGTGTTGCCGTTGGCAGCGTTCAGGTTCATCAGCATGGCGCGGTGCGGCTTTTGGGAGGGCGCGGCCGGCTTGCCGAAATAGAGCGGCAGCACGAAGGCATAGTTGAGGCCGGCCAGCAGAACCAGCGCCGCCGCATGCTTGTTGCGGCGCTGCCAAAGGGCGCTGCCGATCAGCGGCAGGCAGAACTGCATATACTGAACGCGGAAGTGCGAAAAGAGATCCAGCGTCCAGTGGAACCGCCCGAGGAAGCCCAGCACGGTTGCAATCAGAATGCCGATGGCTACGATATTGAGCAATCCCTTGAACGTGATCTTCATTTTCAATCCTTTCGCAAAGTAGTTTTTGATGGGATTAACAGGACAAACAGGAAGTGTTTTTGGAAGATCCTGGTCATCCTGTGATCCTGTCTAATATTGTGTTTGCACAGCTGATGCCGGCGAGGTAGCCGCTGCTGAAAGCCCACTGCAGGTTAAAGCCGCCGCAGGGACCGTCGAGGTTGAGTGCTTCGCCGGCCAGATAGAGGCTGGGCTGCAGTTTGCTTGCGAGGGTGTCGGGGTGGACGCCTTTGAGGTCAATGCCGCCGCGAGTCACCATGGCCTTGTTGAAGCCTTCCGTGCCGGTGACGGTAAGGCGGCACTGCTGGATCTGTTCCGTCAGCAGCGCGGCCTTTCTTGCGCCCAGCTTGGCGGCGGGGATTGCGGGATCAATGCCGCGTAGCTCGCACAGTGTCTTTGCCAGTGCGGCGGGCAGCCATGGGCGCAATGCATTGACAATGCTCTTGTTGCCGCCGGCCTTTTGCCAGTCGCTCAGGGTCGGCGCAAAGTTAATGATGAGCGGGATGGATTCGAGTTCCTGCAGCCGTTCGGCAATCGCGCCGGAGCGGTTGAGCACACTAGGACCGCTGATTCCCTGATGGGTAAAGAGCAGGTCGCCGTTGGTTCCCGCTTTGGGAAAGCCCTTGAGGCCGATCCGCAGGCTAACATTTTGTACGGCGACGCCGGAGAGTTCCTTGGCCCAGCGCTCTGCCACGAGCAGCGGAACGTCGGCCGGAACGGGTTCGACGATTTTGTGTCCGGCGCGGTGCGCCAGCCCGTAGCCGCTAGCCGAGCCGCCGAGGGCGGAATATCCCTTGCCGCCGGTCGCCAGCAATACCGCCTTGGCCGGAATCGTTTCTGCCGCGGTTTTTACGCCACCCTCTTTGAGCAACGCTGTAACTTCGCAGTTGGTGCGGATCTCAATGCCGAGTCGACGGCATTCTGTCAGCAGTGCAGTCAAAACCGCTTCCGCGCTGTCGGTTGCGGGGAAAACCTTGTGGTCTTCTTCTTTGGTCGGAACATGAAGTTCCTGAAAAAAGGCGCGGAGTTCGGCGGAGCCCATGGCGCGAAGCGCCGGCTGCATAAAGCGGCCCTGCCGGCCGAAGGCGGTCATGAACTCTTCGGTCGGGAGCGTGTTGCACAGGTTGCAGCGTCCGCCGCCGGAGGCGAGCAACTTGAGCCCGATCTTGGGCATGCGTTCGAGCACCAGCACCTTCAGCCCGGCGCGCGCCGCGGCAATCGCGCCCATCAACCCGGCCGGCCCGGCTCCAATCACAATTAAACTGTAGGAAGAGCTATTCATGAATTTATCTCTCACGAAGGCACAAAGCCACGAAGGGGAAGCTTGGTGTCTCCGTGTCTTTGTGAGAGGTATTAAACATCGATCACCAGTCCGCACCATTTGCCGTCGCCGTCGCGCGCGATTTCGCGGCAACCGAGCTGGATGAAGGTGTCGGCGACAGCGTCGGCTTCGATTTCGCGAATGCCGCTGAGGATCATCCGCTTGCCGGTGGCGCGCTTGATCAGCGGCGCGGCTTCGAGCAGTACCGAGGTGAGAATGTTGGCGCAGACAATGTCGGCGGGTTTGGCCTGCCAGCCCGGCTCCAGCACATCGGCCTGGAAAAAACGGATTTGGCCGTCGACGCCGTTGCGCGCGGCGTTTTCGTTGCACTGCTCGATGCAGACGGGGTCATAGTCAAAGGCAATGACGTCGGGAATGCCGAGTTTAATGGCGGCGATGGAAAGGATCCCGCTGCCGGTTCCGGCGTCGATCATCGTTTGCGGCTTGAGCGTCTGGCAGGCTTCTTCGAGCGCTTCGAGGCAGAATTTGGTGGTAAAGTGCCCGCCGGTGCCGAAGCTGAGGCCGGGGTTGATGATAATATTGGTTTTATCGTCGGCTGGCGCCTCTTCCCATTCGGGAATGATGCGCAGGTTTTGGCCGAGCTCCATGGTTTGGAAGTGATGTTGCCAGAAGGTGGTCCAGTCCTGCTCCTGGTATTCTTTGGCATCGGCCGATCTGATTTCCAGCTCGGCGGACAGGGCTTTTTTCGCGATCTCGGCTTCGAGCAGCGAGTCGAAATAGATTTCGAGCCGCGATTCTTCGGCGAGCGGCTGCGTCACCTCGATCGGCTCTTTCTGCAAGGCGCTGCGCACCCATTCGCATACGGATTCAACCTGTTCGATGGCGACCAGCAGGTTGAGCTGACCGCCGCAGTTTTTATTTTCGTTTTCCATAATTCAGTCCTGTAGATGTCGCGCCTGTCGAGGCATTGGAGTGGGGGAGTCTGCGGCTTCGCGGTCCTGCTTTTCAAACCCAAACTTTTTGAGGAAGCCGGGAATGTCGGGCCGGTTCCCGCGCTGATAGTCGCGCCACAGCGCTTCAGCCGCGGTTGTTTCGTCGATGCCTTTTTGCGTCGTGAGAAATTCGAGCAGGAGTTTGGCGAGGCGCACCATGTGGAGGTTGCCGGTGGTGTTGGTTTTGGCATAGAGCCAGTCGCTCCACTGCATAAAGGCGGCAAACGGGGAGTGCCCGCAGGATGCGGGCGGTACAGCTGACTCTTCCGGGAGCCCGCAGGATGCGGGCGGTACGGTCGTCTCGGGAAGCCCGCTGGAAGCGGGCGGTACTTCCGTATCGCCGACATCCTGTCGGCCTTGCTGGGGCGGCACACCTGTATCGCCCGCATCCTGCGGGCCTTGCCAGATGAGCGGGGCGGCGCTGATGAACTGGCCGTTGTTGACGGTCAGGTTCCAGAAGCGGGCGAAGCGGCTGATCCGCTGCATTCCGCTGAACGAAATCAGGCTGGTACTGAGAATTTCGTAGGGCGCGTGCGGGCTGTAGACCATGTTCCACTCCTGGGTGTGGCGGTCGATCGGTGCGCCGCGCAGCCGCTTGAGGATGCCGAGCTGGATTTCCTGCGGGTTGAGCGCGAGTAGGCGGTTAAAGCCGGCTTCAAAGCTGGCGAGGTCTTCGCCGGGCAGGCCGGCGATCAGGTCGGAATGGATATGAACGCCGGTCTCTTTGCGTAGGCGGCGCATGTTGGTTTCGATCTTTTCAATATCGAGCGGGCGCTGGATACGGTGCGCCACCGCTTCGTTAAAGGTCTGGATGCCGATTTCAAACTGGAGCATGCCGGGCGGGCAGGCGGCGACGGCCTCCATCAGTTGGTCCGGCAGGCGGTCGGGAATGACCTCAAAGTGGAGCATCATACCCGGCTCGTAGCGTTCGCGGAAAAAGGCGAGCAGTTTGAGCGCGAAGGGAATGTCGATATTGAAGGTGCGGTCGACAAACTTAAAGTTGCGCGCGCCGCGGTCGAGCAGTTTACCGAAGGCGGCAAACAGTTTTTCTTCGGGAAAGTAGCGGACCTTTTGGTCGAGCGACGACATGCAGTATTCGCAGCGGAACGGACAGCCGCGCGACGCCTCGACATAGATGGCGCGGTGCTTGAGGTCCTCGTCCGAATAAAGATCGTACGGCAGCTCGATCTGCTGCACATCCACCGGCTCCGTGCGGATGATTTTTTTACCACGGAGACACGGAGGCTCGGAGCTTTCAGTTCCATTTCTCTGTGTCTTCGTGTCTCCGTGGTTAAGAATATCCCTGCATAGTTTTGGGAATTCGGTTTCGCCTTCGCCGCAGATGACGTGGTCGGCGTATTGGAAAATTTCCTGTGGTTCGGTTTCGTAGGAAATTTCGGGGCCGCCGAGAATGATTTTGGTTTCGGGGCTGATGCGCTTGAGCAGGGCAGCGACGCGGGTGGCGCGGTCGATGTTCCAGATATAGCAGCCGATGGCGACGACGCGCGGGCGGCGGGCGAGGATTTTTTCGGCGGCGGTGCGCGGCTGTACCTGCAGGTCGAATTCCAGCAGCTGAGCGCGGTCGCGCAGCTCGCCGAGGTTGGCGAGCAGGTAGCGCGCGCCAAACGCGGTGTGGGCATAGCGGGCGTTGAACGCGGCAAAAACAAGATCGCTCTGGCGGGGGAAATTCATCGGAAAGGGTATAGCGCGAAGCCGGAGTCTTCTCAATTTCAATTGACATCGCATCGCGACTCCATGAAAACGTCGGCATGAGTTTGCCTATTTGTACGTATGGAAATCCGGTGCTTCGTCAGAAGGCTGTGGAAATTATGTCGGTCGACGCCGAGATCCACGAGCTGCTGAAGGAAATGTTTGAAACGATGTATGCCGAGCGCGGCGTCGGCCTGGCCGCCGAGCAGGTTGGGCGCACCGAGCGCGTTTTTGTGGTCGATATTCCCGCCGACATGGATATGGACGACGACGGCCAGCGCGAAAACCCGACGGTTGAAATGCCGCTGGTTTTCATCAATCCGAAAATCACCGCTCATGGCGAAGAGGTGCAGGTGGGGCCCGAGGGCTGCCTGAGTTTTCCGGAAATCTTTGCCAACGTGGAGCGCTGGTATGAGGTTGACGCGGAATACATCGACCGCGACGGCAAT
>CAZABK010000032.1:0-30849 GCA_964483355.1 uncultured Verrucomicrobiota bacterium
CGAAACCGCGCAGGGCATCTTTGCCCAGTTCGGCAACGTCTGCTCCACCGTCCGCAACAAGGTTCCGTTCGGCATCGCGCAGATCGGCAAAGCGTTCCGTAACGAAATCAACCCGCGCAACTACACCTTCCGCTCGCGCGAGTTTGAGCAGATGGAACTCGAATTTTTCATCAAGCCCGGCACCGACGCCGAGCAGCACGAATACTGGGTGGCTGAACGCCTCAAGTGGTACGAAAAGGTCGGCCTGCCCGAAGGCCGCATGCACCGCGACATCCATGAAGGCGACGCGCTGGCCCACTATGCTTCGGCCTGCACCGACATCATGTATGACTTCCCGTTCGGCACGCAGGAGCTCGAAGGTATCGCCGCGCGCGGCTGCTTCGACCTCACGCAGCACCAGAACACCGCCGGCAAGAAGCTCGAATACCACGATCCGGACACCAACGAGACTTACATCCCGCACGTGATTGAACCCTCCGCCGGCGTCGACCGCATCGCCCTTGCGCTGCTGTGCGAAGCCTACCGCGAAGAGTGGATCAACAAAGAGACCGGCGAAGTCGTCACGGCCGAAGCCGGCGCCAAGCGCGCGCCCGAAGGCCACGAAGCCCGTACCGTACTGCGCTTCTCCCCGTGCATCGCGCCGTACAAGGTTGCTGTTCTGCCGCTGGTCAAAAACAAAGAGCCGCTCGTTGAAAAAGCGCGCGAAGTTTATGAACAGCTCTCCAAGCGCTGGAAATGTTTCTACGACCAGACCGGAGCCGTCGGCCGCCGCTACCGTCGTCAGGACGAAATCGGCACACCGCTCTGCGTGACCATCGACTTCGAAACCATCGAAGAAGACAACTGCGTCACCATCCGCGACCGCGACACCATGGAGCAGATCCGCCTGCCGATCGACGAGCTGGAGAGCTACATCTCCAACATCGTCGACTTCTAAGCCGACCGATCAAAATCCCGCAAAAGCCCGCCCACCCGGCGGGCTTTTTTGTTAGCCGAACAAACTCTGGCCTAAAGAACGCATATCTGCATAATGGCCTTCCTTGGGGAGGTTGTAATGAGAAAAGTACCTGCAAAGCATATCCAGTGGCTAAAGAAAGAACTGCCCGTTCTCGAAGCCGACGGCGTTTTGCCCGTCGAAACATCCCGGGCGATTGAGTCATACTATTCCGAAAGAACCACCAGTGGCCTGCACTGGGCCATTATTGCCTTCGCGGTGCTGGGCTCGCTGCTGATCGGCGCGGGCATTATTCTGCTAATCGCCCACAACTGGGACGAGCTCGGCCGCCCCGCGCGCGCCGCACTTTCCTTCCTCCCGCTTATTCTCGGCTCGGCGCTCAGCATTGTGGCCGTCGCTAAAAACGGCGGGACGGCGCTGCGCGAAGCGGCGGGTATTTTACACGCGCTCACCATCGGCGCCTCTATCGCACTCGTCGGCCAGACCTACCACATTCCAAGCAACATGCCGGGCTTCTTCCTCAGCTGGACGCTGCTGTCGCTACCGCTCATGTTCCTGCTGCGCTCTTCGGGCGCCGGGCTCATCTCGCTGGCGCTGGCCTGCAGCTGGAGCGGCGTCGCCCAGGACATGCAGGGCCAGGCCGCCGGCTTCTGGCTGCTGCTGACCCCGTTCATCGTCCGCCTGGTCCAACAAATGCAAAAAGATCGCCATGCTCCCGAAACGCTGCTGAACCTCTGGGGCGTTTTACTGGCGCTCTGCATCTCGACCGGCATCGTGCTGGAGCATAATGTCCCGGGGCTCTGGATCATCGCCTATGCAACCATGCTCAGCAGCGCCGGACTGCTCGGCATGCACCTCTATGCCGGACGCGAAGGCTGGAGCAATCCCGCCCGCCTCGCCGGCCTCATCGGCGCCACCCTGCTCACCTACATCTACACCTTTCCCGAAGTATGGGAAGACATCGGCCGGAGCCATATCCGCTCCGGCTACCGCTACCGCACCTGGGGCATCTGGTTCGACAGCGCCGTTACGCTAGCCTTTCTCGGCGGCTATGCCGTAACTGTGTTTAAGACCTTCCGGCGGCGATCGGCCGAAAGCATCATTCTTACCGCCTTTCCGCTCATTGCCGTCATCACCTTTATCACCGGATCACTCCTCAAGGAAACCGACGAACTGAATGCGCTCATCTTTAACGGGTTTATGTTTGCCTGCGGCCTCACCTACATTGTGCTTGGCTGCCGCAGCAACAAACTGCGACAGCTCAACGGCGGTATGGCGATGCTCACCCTGCTGCTGGTTACCCGCTTCTTCGACGCCGACTTCAGCTTCGTCGCCCGCGGCATTGTCTTCATCCTCCTCGGCGCCTGCTTCCTCACCGTCAACCTGATCATAGCGCGCCGCAAAAAACAGAAAGAGGTGCACGCATGAAAAAGCAAACCCTCATCCTTCTCGTCATTCTGATCTGCGCCCAGCTGGCTGTCCCCTTCACCATGACCCGGGGCAGAGAAAAGATTCTGCGCGACGGCGAATGCTACCGCTTCAAAACGCGCCCCATCGACCCCGCCGATCCGTTTCAGGGCCGCTTTGTCCGCCTCGGCTTCCAGAACGACTATATTCCCTGCCCCGAGGACCACAAACCGGATCTGCGCTACAAAGAGTCCGTCTACCTTATTCTGCAAATCGACTCCGACGGCTTTGCCACGCCGGCTGAATGGAGCCGCGAAAAACCGGCGAAGAACAACTACCTCAAAACCCATTATGCCGGCATCCGCCGCGACTGGAATCGCGACACCAGAAAACGCACCCACAGAGGACTTCGCTTCGCCTATCCCTTCAACCGGTTCTACATGGATGAAGTTAAGGCACCCCGCGCCGAAAAACTTGCAGCCGAGGCCGCTCGCGACAATACTTCCGACTGCTGGGCCAGCGTCCGAATCCTCAACGGCAAAGCCGTCATTGAAGACCTCTTTATTGAGGGAAAATCGATCCGCGAACTCGCCGCAAAAAAAGTTGAATAAATGGCCTTGCCAAGCCCGAGGGGTTTAACTATCTTCTGCACCTCTTATCCACCGAAGGCTGAGTAGCTCAGTTGGTCAGAGCAGCGGAATCATAATCCGCGTGTCGGGGGTTCAAGTCCCTCCTCAGCCACCACTTTAGACCGTCTCCGGACGGTCTTTTTTTTTGTGCCCGGGCAACAAAAAACCCCTGCCCTTGCGGGTCAGGGGTTTTGCGTTCAGCACCCAAACAAACTAGGCGTCGAGTTCTGCGGCCTTGGCCAGAGCATCCTTGACCTGCTGCGTGATGACATCCCACTGCTTGTCGGCAATCTGCTGCTTGGTGGCGAGCCACGAACCGCCGATGGCGCTGACGACGGGCATCGACAGGTAATCGTTCATGTTGTCGAGGTTAACGCCGCCGGTCGGACAGAATTTAACGCCGAACGGCGCATACGGCGCCGCAAAGTTTTTCAGCATGTTGACGCCGCCGGCTGCACCGGCCGGGAAAAATTTCAGCAGCTGACATCCAAGGGAAAGTCCCTGCTCGATTTCGGACGGCGTCATAACGCCGGGAATAAAGAGCGTGTCGTTGTCCTGGAAAAACTTGACGGTGTCGGGGTTGAGCCCCGGCGCAAGGCCGAAGCTGACGCCAGTATCGATGCACATCTTCGCCTGGTCGGGCGTCACCACGGTTCCTGCACCGATCATCATTTCCGGGAAGGCTTTCTTGATGCGCGCCAGCGCCTCGGGCGCAGCCGCGGTGCGGCAGGTCACTTCGATGACGTCCATTCCGCCGGCGAGTAGCGCTTCGGCCAGCGGTTCGGCATCGTTGGCATCATCAATTACAATCACCGGAATAACCGGGCGTTTCAAAAGTTCGTTCAGCATAATTCTATTCCTTTGTTGTCCACAGATTTCACAGATTAGGTGGATTTTCCTTCATCATTAATCTGAGAAATCTGCGTAATCGGTGGATTAAATATTTTAGCGGTCAACACGCGCGCCGGCGCCGGCGACGATTTTTTCAACTTCGGCGAGCGAGGCCATGGTGGTGTCGCCCGGCGTGGTCATGGCGAGCGCTCCGTGAGCCGCGCCGTATTCAATGGCCTGCTTCGGATCCTGCAGGATCATCAGTCCGTAGATGAAGCCGGAGGCAAAGCTGTCGCCGCCGCCGACACGGTCCATGATTTCGAGTTCCGGACGGTGCGTGGCGGTGTAGAACTCGCCGTCGACCCAGCACATGGCGCCCCAGTCGTTGACAGTAGCGGTCTTTACGCCGCGCATGGTGGTGGCGGTGGCCTTAAAGTTCGGGAACTCGGCAACGGCTTTGGTGATCATTTTCTGGAACGAGCCGACGTCGAGGTCGGTCAGGTTTTCGTCGGCACCTTCGATTTCGAAGCCGAGGCAGGCGGTGAAGTCCTCTTCGTTGCCGATCATGACGTCAACATACTTTGCGATCTCGCGGTTGATCTCCTGGCATTTTTCGAGGCCGCCGAATCCCTTCCAGAGCGACGGGCGATAGTTGAGGTCGTAAGAAACAATGGTGCCATATTTCTTTGCCGTTTTAGCGGCTTCGATCACCACTTCGCCGGTGGTTTCGGAGAGCGCGGCAAAGATGCCGCCGGTGTGGAACCAGCGCACGCCGAGCGTACCGAAGATGTAGTCCCAATCGATGTCACCGGCTTTGAGCTGCGAAGCGGCGGTGTTGCCGCGGTCGGAGCAGCCGACGGCGCCGCGGATACCGAAGCCGCGCTCGGTGAAGTTCATGCCGTTGCGCACGGTGCGGCCGATGCCGTCATAGTCCGCCCACTTGATGAGGGACGTGTCGACGCCGCCCTGCAGGATAAAATCTTCCATCAGCAGGCCGACATCATTTTTCGCGAAGGCGGTCGCAACCGCCGCGCGCTGGCCGAAACAGCGACGCAGGCCGCGGGCCACGTTATATTCGCCGCCGCCTTCCCAAGCGCGGAACTGGCGCGCCGTACGGATGCGGCCTTCGCCGGGATCGAGACGAAGCATGACTTCGCCCAGAGAAAGGATATCGTATTTACACTCTTCAGCAGGTCTCAGATTCAATGTACTCATTTTTCTCTCCTTGATTAAAATTGAGGGGTGAATCTACAATGCCGTCCGCCGCTCGGCTACGCGTATTTTGCGTTATATCAAGAGTGTTTTGCGAATCGGTATTGTTTGCGGTATTGCGACGGCGTCATGCCCATCTCTTTTTTAAAGGCGACATTAAAACGGTCGCGGGTCGCATAACCGCATCGCTCGGCCAAAACCTCGACCAGCGTATCGGTTTCGCGCAGCAGGCTGCAAGCATGCCGTATCCGCGCCCGGCGAATCTCCTTGTGCGGCGAGCGCCCCAACGCTTCGCGAAAACGCTTTTCCAGCGTGCGGCGGCCGCAAAAAACGGCGCGGGCCACGTCGGCCACCTGAATCGGTGCGTGAACATGCTCGCGAATAAAGCGCAGTGCGTCGGGCACCAACTGGTCTTCCATCTCGACCAGCTCGGTGGAATGGCGCTCCACCACCTCTTCCGGCGCAAGCACGACCGGCTCTGACGGCGGCTCTTCCCCCTGCATCATGCGGTCGAGCAATATCGCGGCCTGATAACCGATGCGCTCGGCTCCCAGTTCGATGCTTGAAAGCTGCGGCCTTACCATGCAGCAGATAAACGGACTGTTATTTACGCCCAGCACCGCCACATCCTCCGGAACCCGCAACCCGCTATCCGCGCAGGTTTCAATGATCATCCGTCCCACAAAATCTTCTGCCGTCAGAACCGCCAGAGGTATCGTCGGATCTTCCCGAAAGAGGCTGCATACGTCCTCTCCGTCACCCAGATTGCGGCACTCGAATCCCAGCTCTGCCAGCCGTTTACTGAAACCATCAAACTTCAGCTCACCGCAAACCCCCTTGATCGGGCCGGCGGTATAAACAAAACGGCGGAAACCCTTTTCCGCCAGATAATCGGCGGCGCGGCGGCCGATCTCGAGATTATCCGTCAGCACCGAACAGGCGGGAAGCTCGGGAAAATCGCTCTTCACATTAACCGCCGGAATGCCGCGCGCTTTCAGCAGCTCCACCACCGGCGGCGTCAGATAGCCGATCACGCCGTCGCCCTGCCACTCCTGCAGCTGATCAACCGAGATTGACGGAACACCGCGGTGCGTCACAAAACGCCAGTTGCTCTGCATCGAATAGCGCGCCACGCCATCGACCACCGTCTTGGCATAGTTATCGTTATAATCCAGCAGCAGCGCAATTTCCTTGGCCATACCTCAAGTCTCCCTTCGCAAAAGATCGAATATAACCAACACTATGCGCATCACAAGGGCAAAAGCAGAAACCATTGCAACCACTTATGATTTTCTGAACATTTGTCCTAGACACCGCCGAAAAAGTCGGTATCTTCATCACCTCTTATGCAGGAAACTGGAAGGCTAAATTCCTTTTCCGGCACCCTTTTTAAGGGCGATTAGCTCAGTTGGTTAGAGCGCATGCTTGACATGCATGAGGTCACAGATTCGAGTTCTGTATCGCCCACCATTTTTCATCAAAGCCTTTTGGTAGGATTTCCTGCGAAAAGGCTTTGTTTTTAAGTACTTCTACGATTTTTTCCAGCACGGCCATTGCGCCATTATGAGCCACATCTTGCCCCTCTGAGCCAGAAATTCGGGGCGCTATTCGGGGTCCCCCTGTGTAGCTGGGCATCTGATTGATGAAATCAGCGGTCGACAGCTCCGCAGAATCCTTGTAGCGGTTCGTGGTCAGTCCAATTTCACTATGACCCATGTAGTCCTGCACAACCGCCGCAGGAATGCCGCTCTTAAGCGCTTGCGTGTTAAAAGTGTGTCTCAATGAATGAAAAGACGCTTTGCGCCCCATGGCATCTCGCTTAACGATTTTCGCCCGCCCCAAATCCTTGTTGAATGTTTTCCATGTCGGGAACGTGAATACTTTCTCAGCGTCACCTTTTCCCTTGATATGGGAACGCAATGCTTCAACCAAATCAGAATGCAGATCGATTCTGCGAGATTTTCCATTTTTGGTAATTTCATGGCGCAAAAATATGTAGGGGCGATCATCCTCCAAAACAATATCAGCAACCTTTAGCTGTTTGATTTCCTTCCGCCGAAGACCTGCCATTACGGCCAACATATAAAGCGGCCGACGAACGGGAGAGACGGCCAATAGAGCCCTCACCTCTTCCTCATTCAGCGATCGAGGTGAATCCTCCACATATTTTTTGCTCTTAATTTTCTGCGTACTGGCTATTGGATTTTCCTCGACCATCTTTTCGTCAAGCATCCACTCCATAAAGCCACTGACAGCGCTTTTGTATTGCTTCAATGTGCTTGGACTAAGCTCGGCGTGTTCCACAAGCCATTCATTAAATGATGATGCTTCAATATCCGTAAGACGCTCTCATCCTCATCCGTCTCGATGCAATAAGAATCATTTTCCGGTCAAGGAAGTATTTGGCTGCATCGGCAAATGATTTACCGATGCAGCCAGCCGGGATGTCTTTGCTGTATTTGTATATTTCGGATCCTTTGTCAAAGGTCAGGAGTTCATGAATAATTTTTGACACGCCATGGTGAAGAGCTGAAGCGACAGCAAGTTTTCCGCCGGTTTGATCGAGGCAGATGATTTCATCGGCGTGCGCGTTTTCCAAATGGATACGGTTTGCCCGCAGCTTGGGGTTTCTTTTTGCGCGCGTTAGTAGGGACCGTCAGCGACGCCGTCGTCGAGCACAGTAGCGGTTGCGCCGATGCCGAGGCGATCAACGCCCTGCTCCAGATAGGCCACGGCCGTGGCCCAGTCGCGAATACCGCCGGAGGCTTTCACCCCCATTTTATCGCCGACGGTTTTGATCATCACATCGATGATTTCCGGCGTCGCGGACGAGGGACCGAAGCCGGTGGAGGTTTTTACAAAGTCGGCGCCGGCTTCATACGAAAGCTCGCAGGCTTTGGCGACCTGATCGAGGGAGAGATAGCAGCTTTCCTGAATCACCTTGACCTTCACATCGGCGGCGTGCGCCACATCGACCACCGCTTTAATGTCGTCGCGCACGGCGTCATAGCTGCCCGAAAGAAACCGGCCAATGTTCATGACCATGTCGATCTCCTCCACACCATCCTCGATTGCCTGTCGGGCCTGAAACACCTTGGTCGCCGGCGTATCCGCGCCATGCGGAAAGCTCAAGACACACGAAACCATCACCGCCGAATCTTTCAGCAGCCCGGCCGCGAGCCCGACATCGCAGGGACGAACACACAGGCTGGCAACGCCGCGCTCGATGCACATCCGCGCATGAGCACGCAGATCGCGTTCGGTCATTTCGGGCTTGAGTACGGCATGATCAATTTTCGACGCAACATATTCAACGGTGTATGTATTCATTCTGAATAAGTCCTCTCGCTTGAAACGTATCCCACAGAATGTATATGGATTTAAGGTCAGGAGAGATATAAAGTCAATTCTCCGCAACGAACCCAAAGATTGCTTCGGAGGTTAGATGTTGGGAATCAGTTCTGCCGTTTTTTTTGCTACAAAAGACACAGAAATCTCAGATCTCACAATCACTTTTCTTTGTGAGAACTTGTGCCCTTTGTGGCTCAAAAATTTTATATTTAATCGCCGCATCTATAAAAATACTGCATCAGCCTTCAGCCAAACCTGAAAACTATCAAGTTGAAACAGCTTCATGAAGGCTCCCAAACAGCACCACAATTAATTATTTCTTTTCTTGGCACTCTTTTTATTTGCTTAGTCTTTTTTGCCATTTTTCACCGCTCTTTTTTCTCGCGGTTCAATGCTCACGGAGTAGGTATGAAGACGAAGGAAGAGAGATATAAATGAATCTGAAAAATCAGTTTAAGGCACCAGCAAAATTCCCTCAGGAGGTGCATTATGAAAAGGTTCAACAACAGCGCGGTCGTCCGTAGAGCCCGCTCTTTCATTGTTCCGCTTCTCGGAACACTCCTGCTGGCTGCAAGCGTCTCGGCGGACACAAAGCCACCCCGAAACATTAACCTGCGCGACGGAACGATAAAAAACATGGGGTTTATTGATGCGGGCGACGCCGGGCTGGCTTTCACCAACGAAAACATCCGCCACATGGCGGTAAGCATTGGACAGCTGGGAGGCGTCAACCCGGAAACCGGCAAGATTATTGCCAACGAAGGGAACCTGCTTCCGCTGGTTGCCCAGGAGCTGGACATTACCGGATCCGGCTATTTTTACACCAACGTCTATATTGCGGGCGACACGTTCGTCTACGGCGCTTTTTACGGCAGCGGCGCGGGCATCACCAACATTCCCGCCGACAACATTCAAGGTTCACTGATTGTTCGTCCCGAAGTGAGGGACGCGCTCGAAACCAAGCTGGATGCCGACGGTGTCTGGGAGGCCATCCACGGGCTGCAGCAATCCGTCAACACGCTGAACCAGGCAACACCCAGATGGGATACCGCCTATCAATGGGGCAACCACGCCGCAGCCGGATATGCCACCAGTGAGGATATAAACGTCCACTGCGGAGCAACCAATAATCCGCACCAGGTACAAGCCGAACAGACCGGTGCTTTGCCGCTGTCAGGCGGAACGCTCAGCGGGCATATCGACATGGGCGGCGCAGCGCGGATCACCAACCTGCCCGACCCCGCTAACACGCAGGATGCCGTCTCCAAAGGCTATCTCGACCAACGCCTGCAATACATCCCACCACAGGGAGACATTGAAATGGGCATTTACACCAACGCCCCCTAACAGCACGAAAGCCGCGGTAAGCATGGGAGGAAACCATGAACACTTCACAGGCCGGGATGCTTCGGCGAATATACTTTCTGGCCATCACGCTCATCGCCACAAGTTCGGTCGCGTATGATCAGGCCTTTCCGCCCCGATGGTGGAGCGAACGCAATGTTGTGACTTCATCATCAGATGAATTTGCCAACGACCAGGCACCCGCCAACCAGGGACAGGCGAAATGGTTTGCCCGGCAGGCCTATGAAGAGTTTGCCGCCAAACTGCCCGGCGCCGCCAACTCAAATATTCAGCAGCGCATCGAAGGCTTTACCGATCAGGATAACTATCTACCGGTCAACATTGGACAGCTGAAGCATCTGGTCAGCCCCTGCTACAACCGGCTGTTTGAGTTTGGACTGGCAGGTAGTTATCCATGGGATGACAAGCCGGACCTAACCAACGATTATGCCATCGCCACCGTCGGACAGCTCAAAGATTTCTTTGACTTCGAACTGCCGCCCACCACCAACCTCTACTATGTCGCCACCGACGGCGACGACGCCAATCCCGGCACCCTAGAACTCCCCTTCCGCACCATCCAGCACGCCGTCAACCAGCTCACTCCCGGCACCACCCTCCTCATCCGCGGCGGCATCTATCAGGAACAAATCACCATTACCAATAGCGGAACAGCAGAACTGCCCATCACAATTTCGGGCTATGCCGACGAATCACCCCGAATCATCGGAGCCATCCCCCTTGACCCCGCCGACTTTGAACTGGTCACCTCCGACGACCCTGTCTGGGATCGGCTTCACCCCGACGCCAAAGGCAACGTCCTCAAACTCGACCTAAGCACCTACACCACCAACTACGGCACCCTTGAAACCCGATTATCTGAAAACGGCACCTACAACAGCTACATTGAACTTTTCTACAAAGGAGAGCCCATGGAGCTAGCCCGCTATCCCGATAAGGTTAACGCAGCAGCATTTAAAGGGGTCCTGCCGGAATCTCTAGAAGTGATCAGTACAGAAGCTGAACCGGATATTTCCGGGAACTACACCTACATTGATAATTATAACAGCTACCCGCGCTATGAAATGAGCAATGAAAACTTTACCGTCCAAATCTACAGCGCTGCATACAGGCTTAAATATTATCTCGAATATAAGGATCTGAATCAGCGAAAAAAATGGTATGCAACCTCCGGACCTTCGCCATGCGGAACCTATAGACCTGACATCTGGTGTCCTTACCCCGGAACAGGAAATATTTATGTATTTCCTCATAACCAGAAACTTGTTCCAGGATTTGCTGTCATTGAAGATACGGATGGCCTCAACTGGGTCAGTTTGTCCGCTGAGCGCATCAATTACTGGAAAAATTCTGAAAACCTATTCGCTTTGGGCTTCTGGAAACATCTTTGGATTGCTGAGCACCTCACCGTCAGCCCATCTATTTCCCAAAACTTTATACTGGAACTGAGCACACCACACTTTGCAGGATTTACAAAAAATCATCCCTTTTTTGTTTATAACCTTATCGAAGAATTATCCACACCCAATGAGTGGTACCTAGATACTAAAACCAGCACACTCTATTTCTGGCCGACCGACAAACTGGAGAACTCACTCTATATCAGCATGGCTCAAGACCCCGCCGTCTTCATAAACCGTATCAGCTATTTGACCATCAAAGGGATAACACTGGAAATGACAAGAGATGATCTTTTGTTTGTTGATCAAGGCAACAATGTCAAAATAGATAACTGTATTCTACGGAACTGCGGCGGTTCCGGAGCCATCATAAGAGGTCATTCCTGTGGCCTTAGCTATTGTGAGATCTACAACAGCGGATCCTATGGAATACGACTTCATGGAGGCGATCGAAAAACACTAACTTCTGGATACAATTATGTACGTAACTCTGATATTCACCACTTCGGTCGTATCTTCTGGACCTATCGTCCCGGAGTATTTCTTTCATATGAATCTGTTGGCCAAATCGTTGAACACAACCACATTCACGACGCCCCCCATGCCGCAATTATATTTAACGGGAACAACCATAGAATTTCCTACAATGATATTCATGACACCTGTGAATGGACAAATGATGCCGGAGCGATTTATGGCGGAGGAGACTGGGGGCAACGCGGCAATATCATCGCCAACAACTTTATTCACCATATAAGAAGCCTTTCAGGCCTTAACGTACATGGGGTCTATCTGGATAACTGCATCAGTGGGGTCAGGGTAAGCCATAATATTTTTTATGATGCAGGACCGAGATACCCCTCCGTTATTGGAGGAGGGCGGGATAACAAAGTGTTCAATAATATTTTTTGCGACAGTGCCTTTGGATTACATGTCGACAATAGAGGGATCTCCAGAATAACAGGTGATCAAGGCTATTGGGATATGCTGTGGAAACTGAATCGATATGATTACCAGAACAAGCCCTGGAGCACTCAATACCCCGAACTAGCAATGATCCCTAATAACTGGGAGGAAATCAGTGCTTCGCACTGGCTTTTACCCGAAGGATGCAGCTTTTCAAGAAATGTGGTTAAGAGCAAAGCAGGAATTGTTCATGAAGTAAATTATAATCAATTATTCCAATGGCCACTGGACAGTTTTTCAGAAGCCACAAACAATCTATACGAAACAGATCCCTTATTCGTGGATGAAGAATCAATGAACCTACAGCTGAAAGCGGATTCGCCCGCCTTTACTATTCCGGGATTTGAAGATATTCACTTTGAAAAAATAGGCATCCAGCCTCGTTAGGAAACACCGGAAAGGTGTACACCCTGCCCCAAAAAACCTCTGACTTCGTCTACTTTTCCGTGCAATAAGATGCACTCTCGCCTGAAAGCGTAGCGATAAATAATTTCCAAAGGTAATAGTGCCGAAGGCACGGTTCATGACGCAGAATTTACTTCAGTTTGGTTTTGCCTTTTCGCCTGCGGCACATATCGCAGCCGGCTCGGTTGCCTTGCCCCAAAAGGCAACTGAAGAATGGCATTAGTTGTGGAGTTTCGTGTCCTCGTTGGTCCCTGCCGAGCCCATTGCATCAAGCAAATCATCCAGTGAGATTGATTTTTCCGCCGGAGCAGCAGGCGGCTCTTTTTCTGTCGGCGCAACAGCTGCCTCAAGAATATCAATCATTTTTGAGGGAGTCTCTGCCGGTTTCATTTCCACTCGCAGTTCAGCTGCGTCGGAAACATCACCGCGCAGCTGTTTTTCCAGCCACTGGATATTTTTTCGGACCGACGCAGAATTCTTGATGGTAGCAGTATATTTGAAGGTTTCCAGCGCCTCTTCATATTGTCTCGCCTTGCGTTGCATTACGCCCAGATTCCACCAGACAATATCGTTAAACCGCCGCGTCTGGGCTGCCTGCGTCAACAGGGCGATTCCGGCATCTGCATCACCGAGAAAAGCAGTAACCCGGCCTAGATTCATAGCAATCTCAAAATCTTTCGGATTCCAGCGCAACGCCTGTTCGTAAAACCTGCGCTCCTCTTTGGCGAGAGCCTGTTTTTCGGCCAGATCGATACAATAGTAGCGCTCAACCGCATAAAGTTCGCCAAGCCCCTTATAGGCGCGCCAGTTGCTTTTATCGATCGATGCAGCCAACTCGTAGAGTTTCTGCGCATGGCGCATGGCGTCGGGAGCATGGCGAGGTGCTTGGACGGCCTTGTCGGCGAGAGCGCGGATAAAAGCCGAAGAAAAAGTCTGCACCGAAAAACTCAGGCCAGCCATAGCCACAAGGGCGACCAGCGACAACGCAATGCGGCGAAGCATTATAGGCCAACCCTTTCCTGAAGCTTTTAACTGCTGCTCCTGCCGCCGCCCGCATATCGGGCCGACTGCGATCCCAGCCAACAGCCCGAAAACCAACGCATTCTGAAATTCATGCATCTGGAAATCAAAGAAAGAGTGCAGCAGGGTACCGGCTGCCGTTCCGAAAAAAGCCATCGTCATGAAAGCATGGTGTTCGTTCGGTGTTTTCTGGGAAAAAATCAACAGGCGCACCAATGCATAGACCCAGGCGAAAGTCAGCAACCCGCATCCGACCAATCCATATTCTGCGGCCACCTCCAGAAATTCATTATGCGGATGTCCGGAAACTACGCGGGTTCCTCCCCACCGCTGACGGTATTCCGGATAAGTATACCAATAGGTTCCCGGCCCAGATCCACGGATTGGTCGATCCTTGATCATATCGATCGTATCCAGCCAGGTGAGCGGGCGGAAATCTGTGGTACTGGTATTGGCGAAACCTTCTGCACACATTTCCGAAACAAACTCCACCACCGGCTCCATGCGGAACCGAAATATTGCAGAATATTTCCACGCACCGGCCAACAGAATTGCGGAACACAACGGCACCAAAACAAGCAGAAGAAGAAAAAGTTTTTTGCTCTTCCGCAAGGTCAAAAGCAACACCGTCACGCCTAACGCCATAATCGCCCCCAACATTCCAGCGCGCGACTGCGTGTAATAGATGGTTGGAATAAACACCACAAAACAGTAGCAGGCCAAAACACGCAAAAAGATTCCTGCCTGCGGAATAAAAATCAGGACCAGGCAAAACGGTAGTAGCATGTGCAACAGGTGCGCAAAATGATTGGGGCAAATATAGGTCGATGCTAGGCGGGGAGAGTTGATCCAACCACCTACCTTTATGTACTGATCGGTCCATCTCTCGCTCCACAGCACCATCTCCGGCTGCTTAAACAAATTAACCAATCCGTAAAAAGAGAGCAGCAAAGCAAACATAAGCAGGGTGCTCAGCATCATTCGATTCTTTCGGAACAAGGTAAATGAATTGCCCCAGACAAAATAGGCACCGATCACCAGCCCAACCATCAGCACCCGCACCGTGGCCTCATAGGGAATATTGCAGGCAGTAGTCAGATATGTGCCCCACCCTAGAAACAGCAGAAGCGGAATAAATGCCGGAGGAGAACAGGCTACCATTCGTTTTGTGAAAACCATTGAGATCAAAGCCATCGTCAAACATAAATATCCAACGATGACCAAAGGCGACAGCAGAAGAAACTTATCCTTCCCGGCGACACCATAGAATAAGGCACACAACAGTGGAATTGCCACCAACAGATTAACCAGCAGGAAAAACCCGACCGGTTGCGGCGTTGGAGTTCGATGCTCTTTTAATGAGTTCTGTTCATTCCCGTTCATAATCCGGTGAGTATATAAGCTATTGCTTCCAAGGCAATGCTACGGTACGGACGAAATGATCTCACGCAGAGGCGCAGAGATTTTTTTTAACCGCGGATGGGCGCGAATGGACACGAATTAAAAATTCTGAGGACGATGCGGACGGATGGCCTCGCGCAGAGACGCGGGGAGCACAAAGTTTTTAACCGCAGAACATTCAGAAACATATTCTCTCGGAGGCACTAAGGGACGGAGATGCGGAATGATCTCGCACAGAAACGAAGGGAAAATTTTAACCGCGAATGATCGTAAATGAACTCGGATTAGATAATTCAGGAGACGGAGAGGACGAGGGTTCTCGCTCGGAAGCACAGGAAGACGAAACGCGAGGGAAAAAAGTTTAACGGTTGCCTTGATAGCGGACCTTCCAAATTTCCGACAGCTCCGACGGCTCACCTTGATACACCACAAACGACTTTGGGGCTTCACTGAAGTTTTCAAATTTTGTTTTGATCGAGCCAGTATAAAGAACCCGCTCTTCAAACTCACGGCACAAGTTCTCGGGACTATCCAGAACCAGAAAATCAACTGAATATATTTCTGCAATCTGTTTATAATTTTTGTCACGCACCAGTTGAGCCAGCTCAAAGTCACCGATCAACCCGTTCAATCCCACAAAATCGCGCTGAGCAAAATAGGCGATGATACCAGAGTCGAACATCATCCCCCGCACAGTGGGATCACTGTTTTTCCGCAAAAACTCCGCCACCTCCAGCTTGGCAAAACTCATGGTTTTTCGGGCCAGAAACTTGGGATACAAGACGAGTTGGGCCATCACAAGGACAATAGCCACTGCATGCATGAGCGGAGGCCGAAAATCAGAAAGACAGCTCCCTGCCACCAAAGCGACCAGCAAAATTTCCGGCACCCAATACCATGCTGAGGCAGCAGCATCCAGCGGCGCGAACAAGGCGATGAAAAGTGCATGAATCCCGGCAAAGAGCAAAAATTCAGGGCAAAATGAAAGCTTTTCGAGCAGACGCTGGCGTCGCGGCCCCGTCAATGCAAAAGCAATTCCGCCGAATCCGACCAAAACCATTGCAGCAAGTAACCCGCCGGCCGGCACCGATTCAAGCCCAAGAATATACTGTACCCGCGGAATAAACTGATGCAGACACCATGAAGAAATAACCTTCCAACTTCCAACTGGTGAAAATTCAGCGGTTTTCTGCCACGACGAGACCGTTTTGAGATGATCAAAATGCATTTGATTCCACAAAAGGTATGGAGCCACCAGAAGCAGGCATCCCCCTGCTGCAAAAATTGGTGCCTTCCAAACCGAACGCAGGGAGACCCGATGTTTCATCACATGAATCAGCCAAACCAGTGCATATGCGCCCGCAAGCAGGAATGCATCCAGTCGCGCCAGGAAACAGAGTCCTATAAGTACACCGGAGACCAATGCGGGAACAGGATCGCAAAAGCGCCGCGGGCCGGCACGGAGGCAATGCCATAGATATAAAAGCAGGCACAGAAGACTCAACGGGCTTTCGAGCAGACTGAAAAAGATGGTGAAGGACCGAATATTCAACACCAAAATGCATATCGCAGCAATCCAACCGGCCGTACTCATTCGTATTTTGCGGGCAATGACAGCCAAAACACCGATGGCAAGAAGCTGTAAAACCAAAATCAACACATACACCGCCTTAAGCGCGATCCATGGATCAGAAAAGAGGCTATAGACCGGCAGGAGCAGAAGCAGCCACAACGGATGAAACCCGTTAGTGGTTGTAATGCCGTCATAGATACAGCCCTTTCCGGCAACAATGTTCTGCGCCAGTTTCGGATAATAGAGGCCATCATCTGTGGCCGAAAAGGCTACCGCCTCCTCCAACGGTTGGAAGAGCACTGTGATCGCCGCAAAAACAACAAACAGCACCAACACCAAAACCTGCGCTGAACGCGATGGGGAACGAATCACTGCGGCCTCCACTTATAAATGATTCCAAATGCAGTTTGATGAACCGGATCCAGCTGCGGTTTGATAACGAGACCGAGCTTCCGCAGGTTATCGACACTTGCAGAATCACGCCGAGCCACAGGAGGAAGCGGCGCCAGCACATCGCCAAAGACATAAATCGCGCGCGCCCCCTCTTTATCCAGATTTTCCCACTCTGCAAGAGGCCGAAATTTCATATCGATCACCCGCGCGGAACACCAATACTGCAGGTAGGTTGTAAAACTGTGGGAATCCGCAACCAGCACCACATCGCCAGCAGCGGTATGCTCCATAATCCAGGTGCCTTTCTGGCGGCAATAGTCGCCCTTCTCTCCACGCACCAGCAGCATTCCACCGGAAAAATTATGTACTGCAAAAAGCACCGCCGCCACAAACGGAAGCCAGCGGATTCCGCCGCTCACCTCATTCCAGAACGCCCCTATCACCAACCAGAAAGCTGGAATTGTAAATATCCACATTTCAGGATTTGCCGGTTCGAACCACATGGCCATCCCGGCACTGCCAATCAGCCAGGCTACCCCAGCCCAGGCCATGGATGACACGGAGTCATTGCGCCGCATCGCAAAGCCAATCAAGGCAATCAGACCAGTGCTGGTAACGACAAATGAGAATGGCGCAAACCAGCGCATCCACGCTGGAGCCTGCGCTCCCATAAACACCTCTTCCTGCAGCATGTGATAGGGAAACATGGCCACCAATTGATCAGCCACTCCGGGCATGACAAACAGAAAGTTTCCGGACAACAGGCTTTGTCCAAACGCAAAAATCCCCTTGGCCCAGGTAACCGGTTGCACAAGCGAACTGCGCATCACCATCTCATCAGGAAAAAGCGTGAACCCCGCCCTGAGAGCAACAAAACCGTAGACGCCGGACACCAGAACAGAAACCACCCCAATGTGTATCCAAACGAAGCGGAACTGCTTTCTCAAAACATAAAACAGCGGAATCGCCATCAACACCACAGGGATGCAGACCAGATGAAACAGCAAAGCAGCCGCAGAAAAGCAGATGCAAAACCAAAGTCTTCCTAGCTGAGCACTCACCAAGGCCGCCATGGCAAAAGCTAGAGCAGGCAGATAGATTTCGGCCGCCACCCCATAGCGCCAGAAACCGTAGGAAAACATTAGTGCCCCTGCAAATGCCCATGCTGTCCCCTTCCGCACACCGTTCCCCCGCAAAAGCGCAGAGAACAGACATACTGCCACCGCCGCCGAGATCATGCTTATTCCAACAAGAAGCGGAAGCGCCCTCCCCTCATAGCCCATCACCTGCGCTGAACTATACAGCAACCGGGACATGGGAAGATAAAGAAGGTGATGCCCGTGAAACATATCCCCCCACTCTCCACATTCAACCATGCGGGCATAATAGTATGTATCCTCTGCCTCCGAATGGTTGGCCGGTGCGGATAGCAATAGAACAACCAGTACCGCGAGAAAACCAAAGAGATATTCGAGCTTATTTTTCAGCAGCACTCATTCCTCCAAACCGTTGCCGAAAAATCCTCATAAAAAAGAGCGGAAGCCCGATGGCATAACGCGTAAAAAGCCGTTTCGGCGCCACCACAAAACGCGCAAACCATTCCAGCCCATGATCCGTCATCCAGCGAGGAGCCCGCTTTTCATAGCCGGTGTACCAACGAAAGAGTGCGCCCGTCGCAATGAAAACGCCCTTGCCAATGCGATCCCGTGCAGCATGGGCCCAAAGTTCCTGACGCGGCATGCCCATTCCCGCAATAATGACATCTGCACCGGAATCCTTGATCTGATCACTCAACCGGTCATGTTCTTCGCCATCAAGGTCAAAAAAACCATCGCGGCACCCGGCAATTTTCAGATCCGGATAATTGCCCTTCACCGCATCAGCGAACAACTCAACCACCGCGGCTTCATCCCCAACAAAAAAGACGCTGTATCCTTTGTTTACGCACAACCTGAAAAGGTCATCAATCCAATCCGGCGGAGTCATCCGCTGTCCGAGCCTCTCCCCAAAAATCCGCGCACCGATCTTAACGCCAAACCCGTCACAGAAAACAATCTCGGAGGCGTTCAGCACATTCCGGAAAGCGGATTGTTCATACGCCAGATTACAGGCATGAACGTTCACGTTATTAACCAACGCGCTTTTTCCGGCGGAAGCATATCGATCAATCTCCGCCAAAAGCTCCGGCAGATCGATTACCGACACCTTGATTCCAAGAATATTTACAGAAGGGAGACTGCTCATGCTTCCGTCGCCTCCATCAGCTTATCCAGCCGCAAAGCCAATGCATCGGCACTGCGTCCTTCAGCATAGGCACTCAGAGCTTCCGCATAATCGATGTTGCGCATCCTTTCAAGACAGGCCGGAATTTCATCAAATGCGGAATAGCATGCCCCGACAGGCGCCGGAGAGCTTACCTGATGCTCCAGCACCGGCAAACGGGGAACCAGAACCGGCGTTCCACAGGAGGCCGCGTCGGCAATGATGCCGGAGGCCCGAAAGCGGTAACCATCCTCCGGATAGCAAAGCAATACGACATCGCATTCGGCCAATGTTGAAAAATAATCTTCGCGGCCGGATGTATCTCTTAACTCAAAACGGTCGTCCGGCGGGCGCTTAAAGTCGGCAATGTTGGGAACACCAATCACCAGGCGACACTCGGGAATGCTGTTCTCCAGCAAAACATCCAGCGCGGCATCAATGCCCTTTTCCGGCCGATAGTGCCCCACGATCCCGACAGTGAACGGCGCACTTGAAGACATCTGTTTTCTGCCGACGGAAATCGGATGCGGCAACGTCCAGTGGCGGGAAGCATTCAGCCCGAAATATTCAGCCCCATCCAGCGTTTCAAGAAAGAGGAAACGGAAACCAAGCCGATCAAGCATCCGCAATGCAAAGCATTCGCCTCGTGAACCCACGGCCCACTGCACATTATGGTTGATGGTCAGGAGCAATTTCCGCCGCAACGGAAGAAGCAACGGCGCAATCAGCAACAGCGGCCAATTTGAAAACTCCCGCACCAGGATCATTTTATGCCCCGCGAACCGCACGAGCTGCACCCACAAAAAAAGGTGCCGAAGAAAAACTCCTGTTTTCCACAGCACCTTGTTCAATAAATCATCAGATGGCAGCGACCGGACCGCAAAACCCTGCAACGGATTTTCGACAAAGGCCCATTCGTCGCCGGCCTTTGCACAAGCAACCCTCAATTCACTAAGGGCACCATGATAGTCGATGCTACTCATGGCGGACACTATTCAGGATTATCCGGGCAAAGTCAAAATGGTTGCTCCGCTTCACAAAAGCCTGACGAACATCATCGTCAAACGCATGCCTTGAGATGCACGCTGAGTCGATAGATTCCGCCAAAGCCCGCGGTTTTATTTTGGAGCATTTACCAAGTTCGTTTTCTTTCACCAGTCGTCCCAAAAGTCCAGTATCAGGAGCGATAACCGGAACAGCAACATTGGCGGCATGAGCAAGAATGCCGCTCGAATATTCCGGACGCACATAAGGCATCAGAATCCAGTCCGCCTGCTGAAAGGCCGCCTTCATTTCGGACGGTTCGAAATAGCAGTCATCGCAAATCAGTTTCAGGCCGGGGCGAAGCCTCCGCAAACGTTCGATGTGCATAGCATACTGTTTGGCATAGTTTGATTCCGGTCGCCCCAAAACAAGAAAAGCCGACTTTTCGCGCGTCTGATCCGAAACACGCAAAAGCGATTCAAAAAGCATATCCGCGCCCTTGCGGGCCGAGATGCTTCCGAAAAAGAGGAACAGTTTCAGGCCATCATCCAGACCATACCGCTCTCGCAGGCAAAAGTCTTTCGCCGGCTCTGCCGGAGGAACCGGATCGGGAATGGGCAGGTAGCGATTGGTTTTGAAGCGCTTATTGAGATAAGCGCAGGAATGCTCGCCATTCAGCAAGAAGATTCGGTGTACCTGCGGATTCTTTAGAAACAGCCATGTTTTGACATGCTTGAGCGCAAACTTAACGCGCTGTTTCCATGTACCGGAGCGGAGCTCGGGATACTGAACAAACAGAATAGCGGAAACGCTGCAGGGCAGACGCCTGAAGCAAAGCGCAAGCTCAAGCGTCGTCAGCTCCATCAGCATCAGATGCGTCGGGTTAAACCGCTCAACCACCGCGCGGCAATCTGCCCAACTCTTCGAAGCAGGAACCGGAACCATCCTTACAGCATCCGAGCGGCCTGCTAATTCAAGGAGTTCCGGATTCTCACCACAAAGTTCTTCCGAAACGGCAAAGGTATATCTCCACTCGATCTGATCTTCTTCGGCAACAATCTGCTCAAGCAGATATTGGATAAACTCCGCCCGATGGCCGCCGACTCCCGGCTCATAGATTAAAATTTTCTTGGGATCTAAAGATTCCATCGAAAATGAGTGTTAGGTTTTAGGACTTAGGTTTTAAGGATTTAATGAGACCATGCAACATGCGGGAGATCGACTCAGCATCCGCAAGCATCTCCTCAAACAAGCAAACCTCAAGGTAACCGATGCGGTTGGCGATTATCAACTGAGTCCGCAACTCTGCGCATGATCCTTTTGCAATGTGCAGGAAATGACTGGTCTCCTTTTGTGAATCGCGCTCCATGCCCTCTGCAATATTTGATGGAATGCTGACGGCCGCACGACAGATCTGATCCTTAAATCCATAGTCATGGCATTGCTTCATTTCAGCATAAATTCTGACACTTAAATCCAGCGCCATCTTCCACACATCCAGATCCTCAAAAGATTGATACATCACAGCCCCCCGGCTTTGGGTTTTAAGTGATTAAGATTTAAGTTTTAAGATCAGGTTCTGGGCCACTTCTGCGGCGGGTTCATGGACTCAGCTCATGTTCCTAACACATAAAACTCAACACCTAACACCGTCTTCCCCTTAACACCTAAAACCTAATACTTAACACCTAACCACCTAACACCACTGAAAAACCCTTGGTTTTTCAGTATGCTCCTCTGGAAAAGAGAACCACGCGGAGGGTTCGGGCCATGATGTAGACATCCATCCAGACCGACCAGTTGCGCACATAAAAATTATCCAGCTGCTCCATCTCTTTTACATTGCGATCGCTACGGCCGGAGATCTGCCAATGGCCCGTCATGCCCGGACGTACCTTCCCGCGAAGCAGGCGTCCCTCCTCCGACAGTTGATCCAGATGATAGAACGGCAGCGGGCGTGGGCCGACCAAGGCCATATCGCCCTTCAACACATTGAAAAACTGAGGGAGTTCATCAAGCGAGAATCGGCGCAACAATCGGCCGATGCCGGTTACACGCGGATCGTCCTTAAGTTTATAGAATGTTTCCCACTCCTGCCGTTTTTCCTCATCCTGATCAAGCACGGCCTGCAATACGGCATCCGCATCGGCCACCATGGTCCTAAGCTTGATCGCCTTGAAAAGCCGTCCGTTCCGCCCCACGCGTTCGTGAGCATAGAAAGGATTTTTGCGATCGGCACAAAAAACCAATAAAGCCAAAAGCAAAGTCAGCGGCAACCAAACGGGAAGAAAGAGCAAGACCAGCAACAGTTCATATATCCGTTTGATCCAGGCCGCAAACGGAACCAGCAGGTTGCGTGAAACCTCCAGGCCCACCATGCCGTTAAAGTCGCGTGGAACGACCCATGAAAAAACGCCCTCACTGATATCCGGCAACAACACGACCTTATGGTAATCAGCCAACGTATGATCGACAAAACGAACCAAATCATGTTCACGCAAATGCGCGATTGAGGCGACTGCGACACCGGCATCCCGAGTTGACTCGCTCAACTTGCCCAGTACGGGCACCCCCTTAACCGTTCCTGTCAGGTCATCCGAAAAAATACCAATCGGATTATAACCGATGGAAAATTCGTCATGCAGAACGCTGAGCATTTTTTCGGCGGTCACCTCATCGCCGTACAGCACCGCCGGACACCCCCACACCCTCAGCTGCCGCAAAAGCTTACGGCACAGCATACGCCCAAACGGAAGCAGCACAGCACTCACTGCGTATGATGTAAAAAACACAATACGGCTCGGCATGCCGCGTAAGAGAAAAGCTCCAACGCCCGCAAAGGCAAAAAGTACCACCGTCAACAATTGAATGCGCCGAAACTCCTCAATTGCACCGAGTCCCCACCCCGGAAACTGCCCCGTGACAAAAGCTCCCAGACACCATGCGGGAAGCAGCAGCAGGGAATATCGCAAAGAAACCGGAATGCCGTGCAGTTTCCAAACGATCAGATCACCTAAATAAAGGGCAAACAGAAGGATGAGGCAATCGATGAACAGTAGTCCAACAGAGTTTGAGAGTTGATGTATAAGCAGATTGCTACTCTCAGAGCCTAGTGCCTGGTGCTTAGTTCTTAGCTGCATAACAAATATAGGGGTTGGTATTGGGCGTTGGGACTATTTGCGAGATTTAGCCAATGCCCCAATGCTTTTGGAAAGAGGTTCAAGACGATCCATCAATGTCAGCAGTTCATCAGAGTCAGCTAACTCAAGGTCTCTGATGATTTCCAGTTGAGTCGTCAATTCTGCCAGTGAGCCGAGGGCTATATGGAAGAAACGGATCGAATCCTTATCAGACTTGCGAGCATCACCTTCCGCAATATTGGAAGGAATCGATATTGCGGCCCGTTGCACCTGATCCCGCAAGCCCCAATCCTTTGTTAAATCAGGCGACTTCTTAACTAATTTATATACATCAACAGCAAGCGCCTTGGCGTCCTGCCAAACTCTCAGCTCCCTGAATCCATAGCCCATAAAACACTCCGTGTTTGGGTTTTCGGCATTAGGCACAGGAATTTAGGTAGAAAATATCCGAACGAAGCATGACCTTCAAACGCCTGACACCCAATACCTAACGCCCTTTGATGCCCTGCATCAAAACGCATTCTCCCGCGTTTTGCTTCCGAAAACCGTCATCAAAACAATCTTCAGATCCAGCCCAAATGACCAGTTTTCAACATACCAAAGGTCATGCTCAACCCGGCCACGAATTTTTTCCTCGGTATCCGTCGGACCACGCCATCCGTTTACCTGTGCCCAGCCGGTGACGCCCGGCTTCACATAGTGACGGATCAGATAGTTTTCAGCCACCGACGAAAACTCCTCCGTATGCACCAGCATGTGCGGACGCGGGCCGATCACTGACATCTCGCCTTTGAGAACATTGATAAACTGAGGCAGCTCATCGATATTGGTGCGGCGCATAAATTCACCGATCCATGTTTTGCGCGGATCATCCTTCGTTGCCTGAAGCGTATCGGCCTGAGCCGTTACCCGCATGGAACGGAATTTATACATCATGAATTCCTGCTGACTATATCCGGTTCGCGACTGTTTGAAAAAGACCGGTCCTTTTGAGCTGAGTTTAATCAACACCGCCATGATCAGGAACAAAGGACTAAGGAACACCAAAACAGCAGCGGAAAATACCATATCAAAGACGCGCTTAGCAACTTTGCTCGAATAGCTGTCGAGCGGAAGATCCCGCACGCGCAGTGCCGGATGACTCAGAAATTGTGTCGGAGCCAACGTAGAATGAATCAGCCCGGAATACTGCGGAATAATGGTCAGGCGGATCCCCATCGGATCGCACATCTGCACCAGGTCATCCAGTGCTTCCATCTGGCCATAAGAACATGACACCACCACCTCATTGATTTCCTTTTCCAGAAAGCAGGATTTCATCTGGCCGAGGTCTTCAATCATATCGATGGAACAGCAGCACATCGGCAGCATACCGAGCTCTGGATGCTGCTCCAGCTCCTGCTTAATCTTTTCGGTTCCAGCACCCAGCAGGCAGGTTTTGCGCAACAGATGCTTTTTTCGATGCGCAGCAATTACATACGAATCACCCAGGATATGAAGCAGCAGCACAAACAAGGCATGAAGCAGCACAAAATAAAAAACAACCAGACGCGAATAATCCGCTTCCTTAAAAAAGAAAGCCATCAGCGAAATCAGCAAAGCGAATATTGCAGAGGCCTTCCCAATCGAATAAATCCGATGAAAGGCCGTAAAATGAATCTTGCGGCACTTGATGAACGACGAAATAACCAGCCAGAAAACGGCCCCGAAATAAAGGAATACCTTATCGTGTTCGGTCGATGCAAAACTCACCCCTCGAAGCATGTGCGCCACCACAAAGGCCACCAGCAACGATGCCATCTCCAGCCCGAGATAGCCGACTTTAAATACTTTATTTATGTCGTTTTTCATGCATTCCACTCTTTTAGGCACAGATAGATAAATCGGACATTTCCAATCAAATACCGCCGCCACAATCGGCGCGGCTCAGAGCACAAACGATGAAGCCATTCCAGATGGCAGGCAGTCATCCATTTCGGAGACCGCTTAATCTCCCCAGCATGGAAATTGAATGCAGCCCCCACAGGAATCAAAACCGAGGCCGTCAACTTGCCGCAATGCTCTGAAACCCAAATATCCTGCTTGGGAGTTCCCAGCCCACACCAAACAATATCAGGATTTGTTGCATTGATCCGATCAATCACACCCTGCTTTTCTTCCTCCGTCAAAGCGCGAAAGGGCGGCGAATATGTTCCTGCAATCTGCAGATCAGGAAACTGATTCTTGAAATTGGCAACCATCTTTTCAAGCACCTCATCCGTCGCACCATAAAAATAGTGACGGTAGCCGCGACTCTGGCCATGATCACACAGTGCCGGCATCAAATCCGGTCCGCAGACCTGCTCAACATCGTACCCACGAAAACGACCGATTAGAGAGAGCGGCTTGCCATCCGGCGTCGCGATCCCCGCATTATTGACGACTTCCGCCAACCGCGGATCATCATGACATTCCAGCATCGTGTGCGCTGTACAAATGCTCATGTAATGGGGGGATTTCACTGCAATCCAATGATCAATTGCATTCAACACCCGATCCATATTAACCGCGCTGATCGTGGCCTTGAAAATTGGATATCGTTCAATCTTTGACATATGCGATTCTTCACGCATTTGAGATATGGAAGACTTGTCCATCTGAACAGGAGGATTGTGGGTTAACATTATAACCCCTCATCCAAAACTCGGTTCCGGTCAATGGGACATGCCCTGGCTTTTCTAAATTTATAAACAGACAAAAAACTCTCTAAACCACCAACAAACAGGTAATGGAGTGCCTTTGTCATGAAAAACGCTTTGCCCGACAGCAATGGTTTCTTGGGAACCTCTGACATTCCTCGATCCTTACGCCATGACTTAATTTCTCGCAATGACCGAATAACATCTGTCGTATACCGGGTGGAGTCGGCTGACTTCTGATCAGGAGAAACGCGAAAAGCCGCAGTATATTGGGGAACGCGAACCGGAGCGGCATACGAAGCCATGCGCAACCACATATGATAATCCATTGAAAAATGATAGGAGGGGTCGAATCCGCCACACTTTTCATGAAGATCCCGCGAAAAAAAAGTCGCTTCCTGGGGTATTATGTATCGGTTATGCCAAAGATCCGACAGTGTAAATGGATAAATCGGCCGTTTTGCGATAAGCTCATCATTTTCATCAATAATGTGCAGACGCCCGAGTCCCCACTGGGCTCCTTGCTGATAGGCCTTCACATACGCTTTGACCGCCCCCGGAAAAAGCATGTCATCACTATTTAGATACATCAGGATTTCGCCTGTAGCATGCTCAAATCCGGCACAGATCGCCGCGGTCTGTCCTCCGTCAGGCTGTGACTGCCAATAAGCCAGCCGATCCTCATACTTTTTAATGATCTCAACCGACCCATCCGTCGATCCACCATCCATAACAATATATTCAATATTCGGATAATCCTGATCCAGAATACTACACATCGTCCGCTCCAAATATTGAGCCTGATTAAAGGAAGGGGTGACTATGCTAACCACCGGCAATTCTTTATCTTCACTATTCAACATTTAAATCCTCCAAAACAAAGACGAATCCATGTGCCACAAATCATTCAATTCATCGTACCAACCCGATGGCACGTAATCAGTTAACTTTCTTTATCCACCAACAGATTTAATCCACAGCCATTTTGGTTTTCTGAGGTCGATGGTCCACCGTTGGTATAACTCATTATTCCGCTGAAACCGTTTTAGTTCGGATTCAAAGTCCGCACCTCCTTCATGCAGTTGCTGAAAAAAATGCTCCTGAACCCATTCATAGAGCTGGCACTCATGACTATTACGTTCACGAATTTTCTTTAGACTCTCCTCGCTGGCTCCACCCGTTTTCTTCTTTGGGGCAGTAACATTTCTGCGGTGATAATAAGGATATTGCTTCCATCCAAGATATTTTTTGTAAAGCAATAATGTTTCATCAAAATGGCTCATCAAACCCACGACAAAAAACTTATCCTTGATATGCTTCTTCGCCAGATCCAGATGTTTCGAGGTAATGCCGCCAAAAGGAATATTTTTTTCACAGCCCGCAATTAAACGTAATTGGCTGTTATCCAATTCGATCGTTAGGTCGCTGGTCAAAAATTCATCAAGGGAAACATTATCATTCACCAAGGTGGAATGAAGGTAGTGATAGGGTGTTCTGAGAATATAATAATATTCCGAGATCAGTCGCCCAACGGGCTCTCGCATAATACTGATATATCGCGTTTCTCCTGAAAATTTTTCATGCATCCCATAAGGCCAATGTCCCTGTAACAGTCGGTATTTGTCCCGCGTTTTCTGAGAAAGTGCACAAAATGAATCTGCTGCAACCGAAGTGGGATTGCCATAAATCGAAAATGTCTTCCTGCGCCCATACTGCTTTCGCAATATTTTGATAAGAGTGGTTCCCGCTGTTTTGGGAATATGTAAAAAAATTGTATGATCTTGCTGCATAATATTAACTCCTTACCCCATTAGCATCGACAGATAGCATTGCATATATCCTGCAGCTACGGACGATTCATCAAACAAATCACAGGCTTTGTTTCTGGCATTTTGTATTATGCCCGACAAGGCCTCGGAATTTCCCATTACCTCGGAATTGGATAACACCCAGGTAAGACCACTTGCATAATCATCAACATCAAAAGAACAGGCCAACCATCCGTTTTGCTGATGCTCCACCATGTCAGGCATGCCGCCAATATTAAAAGCCACCACCGGCGTGCCGCAGGCAATTGCCTCCGCAACCGTGTTGGGCAGATTATCCTGCCGGGATGGAGCAGCAAAAAGGTCCACGGCACTGTACAACTGAGCGAGCGTCTCTTCATCAGAAAATGAGCCCAGCCAATGCGTTCGGATTCCGGCAATATCCGGCCCGCTGTCCGCACCGAAAACCACCAGTTCGACATCCCTGAATGTTTTATCCTTGCTGACCTGGTTCAGTGCATCTTCCAGCAAATCGCCACCTTTTCGCGGATCGCTGGGAGAAAATGCTCCAAACAAAATCAGCTTTTTATCCAACGGCAAACCAAACTTTTTTCTGGCCGCTTGCGGTTCCAGCGGACGGAACATATTAAGGTCCAGACAATTGGGAATTGTTTTTATCTGAAGATTTTTAAACAGAACGCTCTTGCGAGCACAATCCGCCAGCCAGTTGCTGGGCGTCACGATATGCGGCTGCCAGTTTTTCCATGCCTTTTGTTTACGTCGAAAAACCCATCGATCTACATCAAACTTCAGCGGATGACTGTCAAAGTTTTTCCTAGAATATCCTCTTTCATACCGATCACCCATCGTATAATGCTCGGCACCGCAAAAAGGCCACATATCGTGTAAGGTCCAGACCGTTGGAATATTCAGCTTCCCCAATTGCCGGATGCTCAGCATTTCCGCATTAACCCAGTGTAAATTAACAATATCCGGCTTCAGTTCCTTTATCCGCCTCATTACCGGAGATGGCAACAGATTGACACTACGCACTTCCTCGCGATTCATCTTCAGCCAATGTAAACCGCGGTATGCCAGCGAAGAATGAAGACGCGCTAAAAAGCGGGAAAACGGCGACAATTTTATTATCGAATCATTTTCGCCATGGAACCGGCAGACCAATACAGATGAATCCACCCCAGCTTTCTTCAACCCCTCACTGAGCCGATGGGCCGCAATGCCCGCACCACCGACATTCTGAAACGTGATATGCAAAACTTTCATTAATCCCCTTCCACCACGTCAATTTCATCAGCCTCGATAGGTTTCAAATAGTCCGACTTCCGGCTTTTAATTTCATTAAGCAGTACTTTCAGCAAAACCGCCGTCATGATCATTTCCGGAAAGTTTTTCGTTACATTTCCGTAAATAAAATAGAAAGCAAAGACGCGATAGCTCAGAAAGATTGCCATAAAGGTGTAGTAACGACTTAACAGGTCGGTTTTTCCACTACAATATTTCCGCACTCCTCGCCAAGCCTCCACACAAAGAGAAAGAAGAAACCCAGTCCCGACAACAAAGCCGAATATTCCAAAGTCTATCAGCAAACTTAATGGCCCGCTGTGATACGCATGACCTGCATAAAAAAATTCAGGTGTTCCATACGCCCCTCGCTGTAACCAGGCCCATTCTGCAACTTGCAATAACAGGCCTCGCCCAATGAAAAGATATTCGTGAATATTTTCCCAGGCTATGCCCCAAATTTCCACACGAAAATCAATTGAGTCTTGAGCTTCTTTAATTGCCATGGGATCCGTAATCCGCTCGGCTGCCAATGGGAGGAAAGAGAGAGCGCGTTGCCCATGAAACGGCAAAAGCGGAATGATAGCAAGGGCAACCCCCCAACCAATCAGACCCAAAAAAAGCAAAACCATAAAACGGCGCATTTTATTTTTCGCGGTAACAATAAGCCAGATAAAGATGAGTGCCCCCGCCTCAACAATTCTTGAGCGGAATCCGCTTAGCATCGTTAAGTAGACTGCAAGACCTATCAAAATCCATGCAAGTATTTTGCGTTTCCAAAGCGGAGGCCAAACTAGCGACACCGTAATAATCATAGCACCAAAGTGACGTAGCATTGACCACCGAACGTCACCTGATTCCCCTCCCATAATCATTGCCTGCTCAACATCGCGCCATGAAATACTAAAAAAAGCTGCCCAAGCTTGTGTTGCTCCCCCTGACATAAACAGGCTCACCTGAGCCAAAACGGGAAGCAGAGTCGCAACCAATCCTCCGAAAAAAAGATAATTGACGTGCTTTTCGCTGATTGAGATTTTGGGAGCCGCGAAGAAAAATAAAAAAACCACCAGCAAAATAATATATTTTTTACCGCCGTACGCGGCACTCCCCAAAATTGTTAGCCCAAACCCCCGCACTGCAATAATCAACAGCATGTTTAACAGGAATAATATAATCCACACTCGAGAAGGTTCATTTTTTTTGCGAGGCTCAGTTTTCATTGCTTTCTGCAATGCAATAATCCCGACAATTGCAATTTGAGTTAACATGAGAAGTGAAATATCTCCGGGCAATCCGGGCAATACAAACTGCGCATAACCAGCCAAATAAAGCAAAACAAGCACCCAAGAAGGATTCTTCATCATCCAGGTTGCAAGCGGGAGTGCGAAAACCGCCGCGATCATTGCGGGGTTCCCTGACTTGATTGCTGAAAATGACAGGAAGATCGCTCCGACAACAAATAGAAGCGTTAAAAGTCTCCGTTTTAAAACGGTTGCATCAACTGACGGGGTCTCTCGCATAAAAGGAACTCTCTGCTTAGAACGGTAAACAATTTCGCATTGTACTATTTCAGCTTATCCGCAAGGCCATTGTAATAGGTCTCACGAAAATATGGCTGCAACTTATGGGTATACTTTTTCTTCAGCATAGATTCAGCCAATTCATAGGCCGCATCCAAATCTTCCGCAAATACAATATAATCCTTAAATTCATCCGGGAACCATTTAACACCGCTGCTCAGTTTATGGTCGGCAGAAGAGAGCACAATAACGGGAGTTCCAGTGATCAGCGAAAAGATGGTTCCATGAT
>CAZABK010000033.1:0-29887 GCA_964483355.1 uncultured Verrucomicrobiota bacterium
TGCGAATCAATGGCATTCAAGAGGTCGTCGGTTCGATCCCGATATCCTCCACCAACTTGGAATAACCCTAGAGAATCACGTTTTCTCTAGGGTTTTTTCATTTTGCTCCAGGTTTATGCTCCAAAAAATGGAGTGGAAATGATACTCACTATCACCATGAAAAACCTCAGGTTGCGGAATGGAATATACGAATTCAGATTGGCCATCCCGGCAGATTGCCGAAAAGCTCTGGATGGTCAGACCGAAATCACCAAGTCTCTAAAAACCAAGGACGATGATGAGGCGGCCCTACTCGCTCGACAAGAAGCCAAGTACTGGAAGGACACATTCAAGGAGATCCGCCAGTCAGCCAAAGCACCGACATCTTCCCCACTGAACACGCCACCTGACGTCGTCGCTGAGTTCAGAAAAAAGCTGACGGCACACATGAAGCAGCACCTCCCTGCACTCCTCGGGAAACAATCCGAAAAGGAGCTTAAGGCCAGCGCTGATTTCTACCTAAACTGCCTGTTTCTGGTTCGGAACAATGAAAAATGCGACCTGACTGAGGAACTGGGAATCAGCGTCCCTCTACCCAAACAAGCCTCCCCCGGAATCACCCGAAAGCTCAACCGCATAGTGATCGATCTGATCAACGAGCTACGTGCCGCCGTAGATGAAGAGCTGGGATTTGAATACTCCAAGGAGCTGGAAGCGGACATTCTTGAACCGATACCACCGGCCACAACACTGACCACCAAAAACAAGCACACTCCCCAAACAACCGCTCCCGCACAGCAAAGCAGTCCAGTCCTGCCCCAATCCCAACCGCAAGAATCCTCTCCAGCCATTGCAGAGGTTTTAAAGGAATGCATAGCCGCCAAAAAGCGATCTCTCCAAGTTCAGGATGATATAGCGAAGGAAATCGGCGTCCTCCTTGACTGGCTGAAGCTTGACGCCGACTCTACCCCCATAACGAGTATCACAACCAACAACATCATCGATTATCGGGACAACTGCCTCAAACTTCTCCCCAAAAACGCCAACAGAATGGCGGACACGAAAGACATGACGCTCCGGGAGCAGACCGCCTATGGCAAGAAGCACGAGGACAAGCTGATAAGCATCACCACCATCAATAACAGACTCACTAGCCTGGGCATTCTTTTCAACTATGCAAGCAAGAGGCACTACGTTCCCTACGCCGTCACAGAAGCCCTCCTTCTTGATAACCCCCAGCGCCAAGAAAAGCTTTCAGGGGCATCTTTCAGTGGTTACAGCGATGATCAGATGTCCAAGCTGATAAAGCACCAGCAAAAGTACATACTCAAGTACACCCGTGGTCGAGAGTGGAGATACTGGATTCCCCTGATCCTTGCCTACACGGGATGCCGAGCCAACGAGATTGCCATGCTCACTGTGCATGACATCAAGGAAGACGAAGACGGAATCATGTATTTTGATCTCCGTAATGATGAAAAACTCCGCCAGCGAGTCAAAAATGCCATGAGCGTGCGGACGGTTCCAATTTGTCAGAAAATTCTAGACCTTGGATTTCTCGATTATGTTGGCAGGGTAAGCTCACGGAACAACAGGGAAGAGCGGCTATGGCCCGGCCTCGCATACTGCCCAAAAAATGGATGGGTGCGGAATGTCTCTTACCACTTCAACAAAACCATTAGACCGGCTATTGATGCCCAAGATGTATCAAGCGGTCTTCATGGCCTCAGATCCAGCTTCAGCAGAGCCCTGCAGCGAAAAAAAGTAGACCAACGCATCATCGACGAACTCACCGGCCACATGCCCGCAGGCATCAGTCAGATAGCTCTGGGTTATCAGGGACGCCTAGAGTTGAAAGAGCTGAAAGCAGCGGTCGATAAACTCGACTGGGAAAAGTGTGAGTAGTGACGACAGGCACTTGATGGTTAGAGCAGAACAGCGTTCCAAAACCACAACTGCCGAACTGAAGGTGGTGGTCAACTTGATTGGGGCAACAGCTAGTAGCGACGATAGACTGTGAATCAATCCCGGATGAGCTGATCAACCAGTAGCCTCACCCTCCCACTTATGAAGATAGCATCGCCCCCATGAACCGACCAATACCTCCTATGACAACCAAGGCTCTCAATCTGACATGGGGTGCCAATAAAAATAGGTCTTCGTGACCATTTAAACCCCCTTCCCCCATGTCCCGGTGTAAGTGGTCTGAAACTATTTTGATTTTATTGATAAGGCGATTTAATCGTTACTCAACATCAAACCGCCTAAAGAACAGATGCTTCTTGGCGTAGATGTTCCCATATTCACCACGATCAAAGATCCAGCCACACTCCTGCTGCCCAATTTCTGTTTCTTCGCCGGGGGCTAGAATAAAATCGTATGTTTGGCACTGCATCACCGTTACGTTCGTCACCCACATACTGCATTGAAGCTCTCTTGAACCCGTATTTTTCACCTGCAGCACTTGGCCTATTCCGAGATCGGACTTTCGAAACCCAAACTCAACCGGGGGGCGAAGCCTGTAGCCCATGAAATACACCACAACTAATGTTGCGATAACGATTAGAATGCTTTGAACGACGTATTTACGAGCCAAGAAGATGAGTGCCGAAATCCCGCCAACGAACAATAGCATCTCCAGTCCTTCATCCCTGAACCAAATGAGACCGTGATATATAAGAAAAAGAGCGGCTAGCCCAAGGAGTACAAGGGCAATAATCTTAGGTTTGCTCATCCTTTTTTCAGGCTCGGATTGCTGTGATTCGTTTTCAGCAAGGTCAGGTTCCATCCCGTTCCCCTTCAAGTTCAGTTCAAAATACTGCTGATTCTCCCGGTAACAATATCCGGAATCAAATCAGCAACTCAGTTTATATGGAATGAGGCCGTAATGGAAGAAGCCGCCTAAGAAGGCTGGTTGATCATTGAAATCCCTAAAACACAGTTTTTTTTGAATCATCAATCTGTCATATGGGACTGTGTTTATTGGGTTTTCATGAATCTGTGCAGTAAATCGATAAGTATTAGACCCCCAATAGAGTATCTGGTTTAGTGAATTATATATATATGTGTGTGTGTATGGATTGGTATGTAGTGAATATGGGTGTGGGGTATGGATATGTGTTAGCAGGTTAATGAATGTATGAAAGTAGTGTTGTTAGATAGGGATAGGTATTATCAAATATTTCATAAATATTGTGAATATCTGAAAGAGTTAAATCCTGATAAGCGTAGTTTGAATTCGAGTTTGGGTAATTCAGCATGGTTGTTTCTACAGGTGATGGTGACTTCAAATTATTTCATCAAACAAAGAGGATTCACTGCATATATCACTGACAACCATGGTCGATTGAAAAGTAAGGATTTTTACCTGTTACCAGCTCTATCTTGCCATCAACGATATCGATCATACAAAGACCAAGGCGAAGTCGCCGCAAACCAACGGTATCTGCGAGCGTTTTCATCGCACCATTCTCAATGAATTCTACCAGATCACATTCAGGAAAAAGATCTATAGGACGCTTGATGAATTACAGGCCGACCTCGACGAATGGGTTCAAAGCTATAACCATGAACGCACGCATCAGGGCAAGATGTGCTGCGGTCGTACCCCCATGGAGACGTTGAAGGATGGCAAAACCATTTGGCTTGAAAAAGTTGATGCGTTGAATAGTAATGAGGTTGTCAGACAGTTAATAGCCGGCTGACAATAAACCGTTCCTAACAGGGGCTCTGTCAGATCTCATCGTGACTAATACACATTATCTGGTCGTTAGCACACCCAATAAACACAGAGCCCTTTCCCTTATATCAAACCTTAACGTCAACGGCAGATGGCGCGCCATTTGGTGAGCGCGTCTTTCCAGGCGTCGGAATCCTGCGGCTCGAAAGTGCGGGATTCTTCAGTAAAAGAATTGGCCACAACAGAACGGCCTTCTTCCAAGGACTGGATATCCCCCATGGCGAGCATCTGGGTGATGAGGTTGCCGATCGCGGTCGCCTCCTTAGGGCCCGTGATTACTTTTCTGCCGATTGCGTTGGCCGAACCCTGATTGATGGCCACACAGCTTGATCCACCGCCGACAATGCGCAGTGTATTCAGCTGTTTTCCACTTAACGTCTCGATAGCGTCGAAAGTGTCAGCGTAGAGCAGCGACAGGTTTTCATAACAGGCCTGAATAAATTCGCCCGGCTTCTCGGGAACGTCCTGACCGGTTTTCCGGCAATAGTCCTGAATGCGCTGCTGCATATCACCCGGCGTTGCAAAAACAGGATCGGACGGATCAAAGAAAAACTTGAGCGGCTCGACGGCATCGGCCATGACATCCATATCCTTCCAGGAATAGTCGTTGCCCTGCTCCTTCCAAACGCGCTTAAGTTCCTGCAAAATCCAGAATCCGGATAGGTTTTTCAGGAAGCGGATAGTGTCGCACACACCGACTTCATTGGTGAAATTAGCGGCCAGAGCCCCCTCATTGATCACAGGCTGCTGAAGCTCGGTTCCCAGCAGCGACCACGTGCCGGAACTGAGGAAGGCCGACTGCTCGCCTGCGGCAACCGGAACTGCAGCAAAAGCGCTGGCGGTATCATGGCTGCCAACTACAACAACAGGCGTTCCATCGGATTCCCCCACAACAGTCCCCGGATCAACCAGCTCAGCAAACAGGTCGCTGCGAATGCCGAGTTTTTCGAGCATCTCGAAGGCCCAGTCCTTTGTGACCGGATTATAGAACTGGGACGTACTGGCAAAGGTGCGTTCAGCCTTCATTGTGCCGGTCAGCCAATAGTTCAGCAGGTCGGGAACAAAGAGCAGTTTGTCCGCGGCCCGGTATTCAGCGGAATCCGACAGAGACAACGCCATCAGCTGATACAGCGTATTGAGCTCCATGAACTGGATCCCGCTCTGCGCAAACACTTCTTCTTTCGAAACTTTTTCAAATACCTTCTCAAACATTCCGGCAGTACGGGTATCGCGGTAGTTGACCGGGTTTCCGAGAAGCTTTCCATTTTCATCCAGCAGACCGAAATCCACACCCCACGTATCGATGCCCAGAGAGACGAGGTCATCCCCGTACTCCTGCTGCGCCAATGCAATTCCCTCCTTGATGTTGCCAAAGAGATGAACGAAATCCCAATAGAGCGTTCCGGCAATCTCTGTCGGCCCGTTCCAGAACCGATTCATCTCATTGAGGGTCAGCTTGCCGCTCTCCAAAGTCCCCACGATAACGCGTCCGCTGGACGCTCCCAAATCAACTGCAATATAATGTCTAGCCATCTTATGCCACCTGTTTCGCTCTGTACGATTCCACTTCCCAGTTTTCAATGAACTCGCGTTGTGCATCCGTCATGTATTTAATACCGCCGAATGCTTCTGCAAGCTGCATGACGAGTGCACCGTCCTGCGCCAGTTCCAGCGCCAGGTCCGCATTCTTCTGCGAGGCACCGATCCCATAGACGCCTTCGGTCGTTACAACGACCTTCGGCACAGTTCCGCGCTCTTCACGATAGGTCGCTGCGTTTTCCACCGTCAGTTCCATCGCAAATGGAAATGCCTTGGCATACACCAAATGGTCAGGAGAGATCGGTCCCGGAGCGACGTCAAAAAAAGCCGATGCAGCCACAAATGCACCATCGGCACCAAACAGTTCCTTAATTTTCGCCTCCGCTCCCTGCAACTCCGGCGCATCCGAAATTTCCAATGTTTGGAAAACACCGACCGCTTTGTATTCGGCATCCAGCGTGTTCATCACAAGAGCATAGAGTTCGCGGATTTTGTCGGCGGAGTCAGCCGCAATGAAAATGCCGTGATTCTGTAAAATGAGCAGGGACGGTTCATCGCCATGAATGGCTTTATACTGCTCAATGCGCTCGCGCACCTCCATACAGAGCGTGTAGCCGGGATCAATGTATTCCACCCACAGGGCATCGGGAAACAGACGTTTACAGGCTGCCTCGCCGCCTTTTGCGCAAGTGAGCCCATTCACCGCACACGGATGGGTATGCACAACAAATTTAGCGTCAAACACATTGTGCAGCGGGGCCTCGACCGAAGGGCGGCCGGCTCCGCTTCCCACCGCTTCCGCCATCATGTCTTTGACAAGCTCTTCACGCTCGCTCGCAACAGACGGCGTCTCCACATCATAGAGCTCATTAATCTTTGCGCGGTTCATTTGCACAAAGGTTTCCTCTGTCAGCTCGCCAAGTGTGATACCGGACGGTTTCACCCACAGGGTCTCCTCGTCTTTGACAGAAGTATTGCCCCCCCCGCCCTTTACATAGTCGTCTGTTCCAAACTCATGAGAGAGCTGAACGATTGTTTCCAAATCAGTCATAGGTTTCCTTAATCCATATGAAACACTTCACGCAGCGGCTTGAAGACCGGCATGTTGTCGGGGTGGGTTTCCATCAGATCCGCCATGTGGTCCCACCACTTCTGCACAACATCGAGATTCTTCAGGTTGCCCGCAGTGTTGTTTTCGGTCAGTTTTTGAAAGGCAAACAGCGTCAGCGACTCTTCATCGAAGTAGATCGAATAGTCTGAGATGCCCGCATCAGAATGGGCGGCAGCCAGCTCGGGCCAGATTTCGTCGTGACGCTTCCTGTATTCCTCGACACAACCCGGCTTGAGCTGCATTTTAAATGCGTTACGAATCATGGGGACTCCTCTTTGAATACACAAAACCACCATCATGCCTGGGGATTTCTTCGGCCGCGCAGCGAACCAGATACCTGTCCAAACACCGCAGACATTTCATCTGCTTTACATTCGGAAGCAGCGCCCGAACCCAAAGCCCCCGCGCAACCCGGCGAGATGTGTTCAAATGCCCGCAACGCGGACAACGCTCTTCCCGATATACTTTGCAATGCATCCTGTCCCCCCCTTCTTCTCCAATGTGGAGCGAAGAGGCTGAGCCCTGCCGATTAGAAAAGTTGCAATCCGCCCAAAGCCATCAACTTACAACTCAACGCCCGAAAAGCACTCCCTCCTCATACGCTTCCATCTCAGCAATCCAGTCGGTCCCAACCGGAACCCCGGCCTTTTCACAAAGCATGTCCCACACCGCGCTGAACGGCATGGTTTTGAACTCCTCCATCATTGCGAGGCGCTGGGCATTTTTCCCTTCGGCCTCATATCCCTGCAGCAAAACGGTCGGATCGAGCAGCGCATAAAGAATGCCTTTGCGCGCAGCCCGCGTACCGGTCACGTAAGCGCCGATGCGGTTGATGGATGCGTCGAAAAAGTCGAGTGCGAGCACCACGCGGTCCCAGGCATTGCCGCGCTTAATTTCGAGAAACACGTTTTTCAGGTCATCATTGAACAGGGTTACGTGATCGGAATCCCAGCGAATGGGGCGACTGACATGCAGCAGGATCCTGTCCATAAACTGCAGATGGCTGGAAATCTTGCCGTGAATGGTTTCGGTCGGATGGAAGTGGCCCATGTCCATGCAAAGGCCCATGCCGCGGCTGATCGCATAGTCGGAACAGAATTCAGCGGAGCTCACCACATATTCTTCCGAGCCGATTCCAAACAGCTTGCTCTCGATGAAATCAACACACTTCATCTTATCGACCGAGTCGTCAGCCATAATCTCATCGTAGGATTTTGCCATGCGCTCACGCGGCCCGAACCGGTCCGCCGGAATGTCTTTGGAACCGTCGGGTGTCCACCAGTTCACGAAGCAAGGCGAACCCTGCGCCTCAGCCATTGCTTCAGCAATTTTGCGGCAGGCCTTTCCATGCCGAACCCAGAACGCACGAACCTCTTCATCTCGGCTGGAAAGCGTGTAGCCCTCTTCCGCCTTGGGATGCGCGAAGAATGTCGGGTTAAAATCGAGGCAGATCCCCTGCTCCCTCGCCCAGTCCATCCAGTTCTGAAAACAGGCCGGAGACATTTCATCGCGGTCCACAAAGCCATCCGTTTCCGAATAGCAGGCATGCACGTTAACGCGCTGCTTCCCGGGGATCAGCGACATTGCTTTTTCAATATCTGCCCGGGCCTCCTTGCCGTTGCGGGCACGCCCCGGGTAATTGCCGGTGGCCATGATGCCGCCGCCGTCAAGGCCTTCAGGTTTGGTTTCAAAGCCCGCAACATCATCCGCCTGCCAGCAGTGCAGGGAAATCGACAGGTCGAGAGCCTTTTCAATGGCTGCATCCGTGTCGATCCCCCATGCGGCATAGCGCGCTTTCGCCAACTTATACGCTTTTTCCACGCTCATTATTTTTTCCTTTGATCTAGTTCGTCAAATCAGGTTGGGGTCCGGCCGAAGCGGGACCCCGATGCTCGGAGAGGAGCAGTAATGAGGGGTAAACGTAACAGGAGCGAATCGATTATTCCTTGACGATTCCGACAACTTACAGCACGATCCGGCCATGCAAAAATTCCCACATACCGCCAGCGAACACCTTAAGAAAACAGATTACTTTGAGGACCCGACCCTGCCCCTGCAGGTCTACATTCGCGACCCGCAGCCCGACTTTCCCCTCCACAGCCACGGGTTCGATGAATTAGTGATCATCCTCAAAGGCACCGCCATACATGAAATTGACGGCCAAAACTTTCCGGTTAAAGCGGGGGATGTTTTTGTGATCTCCCGAAACCATGAACATCAATACATCGACATGCATGGACTGGCGCTGGCCAACATCCTTTTTGACCATGACGCACTGATGATGGATCGCTGGGACATTCGCGCACTGCCCGGCTTCCATGCCCTGTTTTCATTGGAGCCAGCCTTCCGCGCTCAGCACAAATTCCAAAGCCGGCTCCAGCTGCCCGCGTCCCAACAGGAACAAATCAATCAACTCGTGCGCAACCTGACCCAGGAAGCGGAACTGCGAAACCCCGGCTACCGGGTCATGGCAACCGGACTCTTTATGCAACTGGCCGTTTCGCTGTCCCGCGCATACTCAGCGGAACCGACCGAAGAGTCGCTGGATCTACTGCGAATCGGCGATGCCATTGCTCACATCGAGACCTGCTATGCCGATAAAATCACCCTGGATGAACTGGCCAGAAAATCGCACCTCTCGCAACGCCATTTCTGCCGCGTCTTTCAGGAGTGTATTGGGCGCTCGCCCATTGATCATCTCATGCATGTCCGCTGCCAAAAGGCGGCCGAACTCTTGAAAGGAACCGGCCGCACCATCACCGACATCGCCTTCGACTGCGGGTTCTCGGACAGCAACTATTTTACACGCTGCTTCAAAAAGACGATGGCGATGACTCCCAGGCAATATAGGGAGCCTTAAGGTTACAGCAAATGATCTAAGCAGAATCCCACAAGACATACATCATCCTCCAGGGAATCCGCTTCAGAAAAACCAGCCGAAGCTTCCAATAGGTTCGTGAACATCTCATCCAAGGAGAGGTGACCCCTCTTCCGAACGATCTGCATCAGTCGCTCCAGGCCGAATTCCTCATCGTTGCCCCCCACGGCCTCAATAATACCATCGGTGTACATAAAGACCGAATCACCGGGCTGCAAGCGGCATTGATGAGTCGTGTACCGGGAATCATTACTGATGGCCAAAGCAGCACCAGATTCGATATCAGGATTGACCAGCCAGTCGGCATCGGCAGCACTATACATAACCGGCACGGGATGCCCCGCATTGGCATAACGCAATATTCCATTCGACACATCAAGTATCAGGTAACATGCCGTTGCAAACAGGAACTCGCCCCCCTGCCGAAGAATCGGCATCAGGGCTCGATTCATATGGGCCAGAAAATGACCGGGATCTTTTTCCTGATGTGATATCTCTTCAACAATCGCGCGAACGATCGCGGTACCCAGTGCCGCACGCACCCCATGCCCCATCACATCACAGATAAAAATCCCGGCCTCGGTATCCGACAGCTTCCTGACGGAACAGAAATCACCGCCAACTGCTCCGCCGGCATGATGCAGGTGACTGAACTGCACCGCATCTTTGACTCCCCCCGCATCTTCTGCAAACCCGGGATATGACGCAGGAAAAAAGGTTTTCTGCAACTCCGCAGCCATCTGCAGTTCATTCTCCATGGCTTCCCGGAATCGCCGATTTTCTTCCGCAATTTTTTCAGCACGTATTTCAGCCTGTTTGTGTTCGGTAATATCGCGCGAAATACCAAACGTTCCAACAATCTCGCCGCTATCGCTCCGCAACGGCATCTTTGAGGTAGAGACCCAGGTTTCGTGCCCATCCGCCCAGGTTTCCCGCTCCTCTTTCCCAAGGATCGGAACACCAGTTGCCATGACACGCTGTTCATCAGCAAACGCAGAGCTCCCATGCTCCCCGGTAAAAATATCCAGATCAGTTTTGCCGAGCAGTTCCTGCGGGGAATCATATCCCAGCCATTTGGCTCCCTCATGATTAATCATGATAATGCGGCCCTGCCGATCCATGAAATAGATGTTGTCCTTGATGTTATCCATCAAATGCTGCATCAGACCGGACTCTTTCAGACTTTCCGACATATCAACCTCCCGCGAATCAGAATTAAACTGCACCCCGATTATCTGTCCCGAATCCCGCAGAGAACGCATGATTATTCAGCCGGGCTCCGTGCCCAAACAGGTTCCCGCGCCTGCGAGAAACAGGGATTATTTAACAGAAAACCGCCGGGGTCGCCTTAACGATTCCGACAACCCATAGCACAATATCGCCGCGCTTATTCATTCAAAGGGTGCGCGAGTTGAACCGGCAGAATTTCCATGCGCAACCGATTCACCACGTGAATCATGACACCGAGGATAGTTCTTTTATTCCGCCACCTGCAAATACGCCGCTGAAATGCGTTTTTTGACGGCTGAAAATCGGCTCATTCCTAAGGCAACCACAATCATGCCGAGGATCAGCAGGAGTATGCCCAGAGAAAGCATCAACGTTTCATCGGAAAAAATCTTCACCAACGTTCCGCCCGCGGCGAATAAGGCAATGGAGGTCCTCAGATAAGAAAGCAGTGTGCGCTCATTAGCCAGCACAGTACGATCGTATGCCAGATGATCACGGAGAATCATGCTATTCGGATCAATTTTAGAATAAGGCATTACATCAATTTTCTGTTTAGCCAACGTCGGAAAGCGTGACTGCATATCAGTTTGACCTCTCCGCTCTTCAGGGGGCCACACGCACCTGCAGTTTGTAAAAGCCGGCCGGGAGGTTGGTGTTGGATGAGGTGTCGGCGAATTCGGTCTGGGAAACCAGATTCGACGCCACGGTCGTGAAGCCGCTCTGAAGATTGGTCGTCCAGAGAACATCATACATCCGGCTGGATTTTGCGTCCCAGCTCAGGCTGCAAAGGCCGGTGCGGTTGAACTCGAAGGATTCAGCGGAAACCGGGCTGATTCCGGCAATATAGGCCTGATGGTATGTCCAGCCGGGATTGCCGGATTCCACCGACCAGCTGTCCTGCCCGTCAACGGATCCAGAACACAAGGACTCAAACGATTCTTCAAGGGTGGTTGATGCACCTGCGCATACCGCCAACAGACAGAAAAATATACACGCGGCCTTTTTCATCACAGAACTCTCACTTTTACCATTCAATTAAAAACCGACAGGCTTTGTCGTTGAAACCGGGCAGCTCTTCATGGCCGAAGTCGGGATAGACTTCCAGCGATTTGGGCGACGTGATTTTATTATAAGCCGCGAACTGGGTTGACGGCGGACAAATGGTGTCCATGAGGCCGGTGGCCATCATCACCTCGGCCTTCACGCGCGGCATGAGATTCTGAATATCAATGTAACCGAGACGCTCGAACAGTTCGTCCTGCCGTTTGTGCTGCGGATCGTGGCGGCGGAAAAACTCTTTCAGCTCGTCATAGGCGTCCTTGGCCTGATCCATTTCCCAGACGCGCAGGTAGTCGGACAGGAAAGGAAACATCAGCGCCGCCTTTTTAATACGCGGCTCCAGTGCCGAGCAGGCCAGCGTCAATGCGCCGCCCTGACTGCCGCCTATGGCGCCCACGCGGGTTTCGTCCACATCCTCCATGTCCATCACAATTTTCGCCAGCTGGGCGGTATCAAGAAAGATGGAGCGGAACAACAGTTTTTCCGGGGCATCGTCCAGCCCGCGAATGATGTGTCCACGCAGTGTGGTTCCTTTCACGCCGCCGACCTCTTCGGAAAGACCTCCCTGCCCGCGACAGTCGAGCGCGGCAACCGTGAAACCGGAGGCGGCCAGCGCCAGGGTTTCGCCCTTCGTCCAATCACCGCTGTTGCCGGCATATCCGTGGAATCGCAATACCGCCGGATGAAGGCCCTGCGGATCGCGCGGACGGAACAGCTTGGCGTGAATGCGCGCCCCCCCAACCCCGGTGAACCAAAGGTGCGAACAGCGCACGGTCAGAAGCTGGAAATCGGGATCGTCAACAATCTCCATCTGCGGATCAACTGCGTTCATTTCGGCCAGCGCGGCGTCCCAGTATTCATCAAAATCAGCCGGACGCGGATTGATACCGCGATACTCCTTCAGCCGCTCCAGCGGCATATCAAATGTTAAAGGCACAAATCATCTCCTGCTAAGCATTTTTAAAATTGGTATCAGACAGTATCTTCGGCCCATTTTTTCCGCAAAAAATGAGCTGCCATTTTGGGCTGGCGGTCGCGGGTAAACACGCCCTTTTTATTTCCGCCGACACGGCTGTGGTTTTGCGCAGTGCGGAAATCGGCAAAGTTCCAGACGTGCTCGCCGATTACAAAATCAAACTCACGCATCACCTCGATGAGCCCCAGCAGCAGGTCGGTCTGATATTCCTCGCTCCACTGTTCGGCAGGCAGGCTGTGGAATCCGGCAACCGCGTCCGCGCCGAATTCGGTGATGAAAACCGGCTTCTTAAATTTATCGTACAGCCGCTGCAGCTGGCTGCGCATATCCTCTTTGGCCGCGTCAACCTGGCCGGGCAGATGATACCAGCCCGGATAGAGGTTCACGGAGACAACATCAAAGTATTCGGCAACACGATCTTCATCCAGCTTGCAGGAAACCATGGTGACCGGCCGCGACGAATCAAGGGATCGAACCAGCGAGGCCAGATCCTTAAAATACTGCCGGGCCTCTTCACGATCAGACGTGGCTTCATTGGCAACCGACCACATGATAACCGAGGGGTTATTGTAATCGCGCCGAACCAGCTCCTCCATTACCTGAAGGTGCATCTTTTTGGACTGCTCAGTCATGTAGTCCAGATTCACCGAAACCGCCGGCGCTTCGGAGATCAGAAGAATCCCCTGCTCATCGGCCAGCCGCACCAGCTCCTCTGAATAAGGATAATGGGTCGTTCGGTAGGAGTTGGCGTTAATCCATTTGAGCATTTCATGGTCACGCACGTTGACGCATTCGTTGAGCGCTTTTCCAAGGATTGGAAAATCCTCGTGGCGGCCAAAACCTTTCAGATAAACCGGCTTGCCGTTGAGCAGCAGACGGTTCCCCTCAACCTGAACACTGCGCACGCCGAAGCGCTGCGTGTAGTCGTCCAGCACCTCTCCGCCGTTGTCCAGCAGCCGGACTTTCACGTCGTAAAGATTCGGCGCATACACATCCCAAAGCTTTACATCCTCAATTTTAAATTCAGCCGAAAAGGCTCCATCCACTACGGGGACCTCAAGCGAGGTTTCCAAACACTGGAAGCAGGCTGAGCCTGCGCCCCCATTATTTTTCCAATCCTTGGAACCCGCGATCCGGCCGCTTATCTTCACCGTCCCGTCGATGTCCGTGTCCACCTTGATGGAGTCAAGCCAGGCAATTTTCGAGGTGGAGTAGATCGTCACCGGCCGGTGGATTCCCGCATAGGGAAAGAAGTCAAACGGCGTGTCGGGATACTGGCCGCCGATCTGGCCGCTTTCGGTTCCATTGCGCAGGTTTCCCATCGGAACCGTGTCGGGGGAAAGCGTGTTTTCGACCCGGATGCAGAGCAGGTTTTCGGCATCAAAGCGCACGGCATCGGTGATATCGAATTCAAAGGGCGTATAGCCGGTTTCGTGCTCCCCAAGCCGCCTGCCGTTGAGAAAAACCTCGGCGTGATAGCTAACGGAACCGAATCGCAGGACGATCCGCTGGTCTTCCAGAACCCGCGGCATTTCAAAGCGCCGCGAAATCCAGACGCCGTCCATCCACATGCGGAATTCCTCGTCAACAAACTGGTCGTTAAAGCTGCCGGGAACCGCGACGCATTTTTCCGGAACAAAGCCGGCTGAATAATCATGTTCTTCGCGCTCCCGGGAATAGTCCCACACCCCGTTCAGGGTGAAACAGTCGCGTATGCAGGTTCGCTGTGGATATAACATTCTTTTTCTCCAAACATTTTTTCGCGGCTGTTCCCCGGAGCCGTCGACGTCACTGAGGATCGCCGAACGGAATCAGGGTTTCGGCCGGAGGATGAATTCCACCTAGAATCCAGTCCTGCAGCTGATCAGCCGCCTGAGCAATTACTTCTTCTGTGCAGGTATGCCAGCACTTACAATTTAAATTCCAAAAGGCCACGCTGTGGGGGCTGTAGAGCGGCGACTGGAAGGTTCCGAACTGAAGGCTCTGAACGCGCTCCCGATGCTCCTCACTCTGCGCCACCACATAATCCAGGAAGTCGGAGTGCGGACTGAAAATGCAGTTCACATCCCGGGCTTCAACCAGCACAAAGAAGTGCTCCCGCAGCGCGTCCAGACCGCTGAAATCACCATGTCCCCACTTGCGAATTGCCTGCGCAATCGGAAAATATTCAATGGACACCCGATCTGCACACTGCAGCTCTGCAAGGGCATCGCGCACCCCTTCTTCAAAATCCTGATATCCGGGAACTTTCTGATCATCCTCAACCAGCAGCAGCCGGTTTTCGCTGCTGGCGGACATAAACTCATGAACCATGCGGCGGGCGGCATCCTTCCAGTCCATATACACACACGGCAACCCGGAGTTGGGAAGCGGACGGTCCACCAAAACCACGGGAATATCCTCCGCCAGCTTTTTCAAAAACGATGCGTTCACATCGTTCACGACCGGCCAAACCAACAGGCCGTCCACGCCGTTGTGTTCAAACTGCTGTGTAATTTCCCGTTCTTTCTGCCAGCTGTGCTCGGACGAACGCAGCACCAGAAAATTGTTCCGCTGGCTGAACGCCTGTTCCGCACGCATCAAAACCATGTGCCCGAACGTGTCCTTCGGGCCGTACGGAATCACCATCCCGAACAGCAGAGCCGTCTGGCTGCACGGATCGACGGATACAACGCGGGTGCCGCGCCCCTGCTGGGTCGTAACCACATTTTCGTTTTTCAGCTGCAGCAGCGCCCGCTGAATCACATTCAGGCTCACATCAAACTCTTCACCCAGCTCACGAACCGACGGCAACGCCTCTTCCGGCTGGTATTCCCCCTGCCGAATTCGCCCGCGAATCGTTTTCGCCACATGAAACGCCAGATTTTTTCTGCGCCCTGTCTCTGCATTTAAAGCCATAGTCTTCTCCGTAAGATTGAATTAACTGATGAATACAATCATACGCACATCTTCACTAAAAACCACTCTAACCCGCTATTCAATTTATGCCTCCGCCCCGAAAAGGCCGGGAATCCACTGATCGTTGTCGTCGCGGTCAGCGACGCCCACAATCCATTCAATCACTTTTTCCTCCGCCGGTTTTGCGATGACAGCAACCAGTGTGTGCCGCCCCGCAGGCAGGGGAACATCAGCCCCCTGATGAAGCGGCAATCGGTGCGGCGACGGCGCAACGCGCCCGCATTCGCGGCCGAAAACATATTCGCCGTTCAGGAACACGCGGCAGTTTTCGTTGGTGTTGAAAAAGACCCGCGCATTGGTTTCGCGCGTCAGCTCAAAGCTGTACTCCACAAACATCATCCCGGCTTCAAAGTCGGCGCTGTTGAATGTCGCAACCGTGCCGGCAAACTGAACCGGTTTCATGTCCGGCAGGTCGAGTTTCATCGGCGCATTAAACTGCCAGCCCTGCCCGAACCACGGGGTTTCACCGAAACCTACTTTTACGGGCACATGGCGAATCGGACGTGCCGTGTGCTCTGCCGGCGGCGGGAAGCACCCGTCGAGCCGCTCGCGCAGGTCGAGCACGAGGTCGGTAAATGCGTCGAGCGAATCCGGCGGCGTGATGCCGGTAATTTCGGGTGAAAGGATCAGGTCGCGGCCGATGGGTGCAAGCCAGCGCTCCTCAATGCCGTCGGGGTTGAGAATGCCGAGCAGCGCACCGACGGTGGCAGCGGTGCAGTCGGTGTCTTTGCCGCAGTTGTTGGCGGTACAGATCGAGCGCGAGAAGTCGCCGTCGCCATCGAGCAAAGCCAGCAGCGTGAAGGCCATATTTTCGGTGACGTTGGTAAAGTTTTCGTGGCCGTATTTGGAAAGGATCTGCAACCGGACTTTTTTCCAATCCCTGGAAACGTTCCACCAGTCATAGGTGTCCTCAATCGCCGCGCGGATTTCGGCGTCGGCCGGAATGTGCTCAAAACCGATCTGCACAATTTTTTTGATATCGGTTTCAACGAAAGCGGCGGACTGCATGGCCGCCAGCCACACCTCGGCCCAGAGTCCCTGCTCCGCATGATCGAGGCAGGCGTCTTCGTAGGCGTAGGCGGCGGCGAGCTTTGGATTTCCCGGCGCGAGGCAGGCCCAGATTTCGCTGCGGATCGCCGCGCCCATGCCGTTGATAAACCAGTTGTCGTACGATCCGCTCAACGGCGGCTCGATGCCTTCGCGCAGGTTGCGGATGCAGACGCCGTATTCGTCCCACGGGAAATCGATATTGTTTTTCCAAGCCTTGGAAAAAAGCGTGCGGCTCACCTCCGGCGTCTCCATCTGGTCGAGCAAACAGGCCCAGACCACCTGCAGGTCGAGATCATCGTTGGGCACCATGCCGGTTGGAACCGGATGGTAAAAATCAAAATCAAACGGGCCGTCCATTCCTTCGAACGGCATGCCCAGTGTTCCGCCGACGGCCTTTCCCAGCCAGCAGCCCATTACTTTTTCACGAAAAATGCTCATAAAAAATTCCCCCAGCCACAAGAAATACAATAATACACCATGTTGACCAACAACTTTTTATCTGTATTATTCAAGCCCTAACACCAAACGGAACCGATGATGAAAAAACCAAATGTCATTTTTGTGTTTGCTGACCAGTGGCGACAGCAGGCGACCGGCTTTGCAGGCAACCCAACCGTCAAAACACCCGTTCTCGACGCATTGGCCAAAGAGAGCGTTCATTTTACACATGCTGTTTCAGAATGCCCGGTCTGCTGCCCGTACCGCGCCAGCCTGCTGACTGGGCAGCGACCGCTGACGCATGGCGTTTTTATGAATGACGTCTATCTGGAACATAAAAGTCCTAGCATTGCGGACGCGTTCACAAAAGCAGAGTACGACACCGCCTACATCGGCAAGTGGCACGTCGACGGACATGGGCGAAGCAAATACATTCCGCCGGAGCGCCGCCAGGGATTTGATTACTGGAACGTGCTTGAATGCACGCACGACTACAACCGTTCGCCCTACTATTCGGGAAATTGCGACGAACAGAAACTATGGGAAGGATATGATGCCGCGGCACAGACACGCTGCGCAGAAAATTATATCCGCAGCCGCAACGACGAGCGCCCCTTCTTCATGGTGCTTTCCTGGGGTCCGCCGCATGAACCCTATGAAACTGCGCCGGAAGAATTCCGGCAAATGTACCGCCCGGAACAGATCGCGTTGCGCCCCAATGTTCCGGAAACGATGGAAAAAGAAGCTCGGGAATGGCTCCACGGCTATTACGCCCACTGCAGCGCACTCGACACCTGCCTCGGCAGTTTGCTGAAAACCATCGACGAATGCGCAATGACCGACGATACCATTCTGGTCTTCACGTCCGATCACGGCGACATGCTGGGGTCGCAGGACGAAACAAAAAAGCAGCGGCCATGGGACGAATCCATCCGGGTGCCCTTCCTGCTGCGCTACCCCAACCTGCCCGACTGGACACCGCGCGAAACTCCGGCACCGATCAGTGCGGCCGACATCATGCCCACCCTGCTGGGCCTCTGCGACATCGACATTCCGAACAGCGTCGAAGGGCTCGATTTTTCGGAACACATTTCCGGCGGCGACGACCCGGCCGGCGGGTCGGTTCTGCTGACCTGCCCGCACCCGTTCGGACAGTGGAACCGCTATGATCACAACGGCAAAGAGTTCCGCGGACTGCGCACACAACGCTACACCTACGTACGGGATCTCAACGGCCCCTGGCTGCTGTACGACAACGAGCAGGATCCATATCAGCTCAACAACCTGATTAATCAGACCGACTGTTCCGAACTGCAGCAACAACTTGACCGGCAGTTAAAACAAAAGCTTCAGGAACAGAATGATGCCTTTTTGCACGGACTGGACTATGTCCGCCAATGGGGATATGAGGTTGACCACACCGAAACCGTCCCCTGGCGCCGGCACGATCAGTAACAAGATGATTTTACGATACGTCGCAAAACAATCCGGATCATTTTGCGATATTCCGTATTTTAGGAACCGACTGCGCCGGAACAACCTTTTCTTTTCCAAGGCGTGAAAATAATCACACCTTCGGAGGTGTGATTAGCCCGCGTTTTTCCAAACCCTGGAAACGGCGGGATCCGTTCCCCTCATTCTTCGGGTAAACACAGCTGCATCTGCCCCGCTGCGCATTGGGCGCATCCGCGCGGAAACAACAGATCGCGAGGAATATTTTCTCAGCAAAAACATCACCTGAAAGAATATTTTCTCATTGATAATGCTCAGAATATGGAATATTTTCTCAGCGATATGAAATTCAAACGGTTTTTATACGATCAAATTGAACAGCATCTGCCCCGCAAACAGATCTCGCTGATCCTTGGGGCCAGACAGGTTGGGAAAACGACCCTGATGCGGCAACTGGAACAGGCTCTGCGGAAACGGGGGGAACGAACTCATTTTTTAACAATGGAAGATTCTGAAATCCTCCAGGCCCTGAATGAGTCCCCCAAAAACCTGTTTAACTTTATTCCTCCACTGCAGACACACACCCGTCTTTACCTGTTCATTGACGAGGTTCAATACCTCGCAAATCCATCAAACTTTCTGAAATACCACTATGATGAGTCCCATCAGCAAATTAAATTTACCGTATCCGGCTCATCGAGTTTTTACATTGATAAAAAATTTCGAGATTCGCTGGCCGGGCGAAAACGAATCTTTGAGCTCTCCCCCCTGTCCTTACGCGAAATGCTGCATTTTAAACAGCGAGATGATCTGGCGGCAGCTCTGAACAGCGGAAATGTCCCCATCATTCAACGCGATGAAATCAACAGAGTATTTAATGAATACCTGCTGTACGGAGGATATCCGGATGTGGTACTGGCGGAATCGTTTGAGGAAAAACAGGAACTGCTGATTGATCTCTGGGAGTCGTACGCGAAAAAAGATGCTCTTGAAGCCAATCTGAGCCGTCCGGATATATATGAACGTCTGCTTTGCGTTCTGGCAGACCGCACCGGTTCCCTGCTCAACATCAATGATCTGGCCGCCGACCTTGCGCTCTCCGGCAATACCATCAATCAGTACACCTGGGTGATGCGAAAATCATTCCACATTGATGTGCTGAAACCGTACTTCTCCGCAAAGGCAACTGAACTGCGCAAAATGCCCAAGGTTTATTTTTCCGATCTCGGACTTCGCAATTCACTTCTGGACAATTTCACTCCGATCGGAATGCGGGAGGATAAGGGCGCTCTTTTTGAAAACTATGTCTACCTCCTCTTAAAAGACCGCCATCAGGCGAAAAAAATCCGATATTGGCGCACGCAGAAAAAGCAGGAAGTTGACTTCATTATCGACTCGGGCAGAGGAACACACAAAGCGTATGAGGCCAAATTTTCGGCCGCGGCTTTTCGCCCCTCATCGTATGCCTACTTCAATAAAACCTATCCGAAAATCCCACTGGACTGCATTGATTTCCAATCCGTAAATATGCGGACTCTATAGCCTTCACTCCAGCTCTTCCGGCATTGGAACCGACGGCGGCGGAACATCCTTTTCTTTTCCAGGGGTTGGAAATAATTACACCTTCGAAGGTGTGATTAGCCCGCGTTTTTCCAAACCCTGGAAACGGCGGGATCCGTTTGCATCCGCCCGGCTCCTTACCAGGAAAGCGTGCTCATCAGGGAGCCATCCACTTTAACAACCCGCAGATCCGCGATTGAAACGGTGGTTCCTTCCGGCAGGCTGCCCAGATAAAATATCGGCATGCGAGTGTCGCTGAAGCTTGCGGTTGCCTCAACAAACAGCATGACTTTTTCCCAGCGCGCAGAACAATCAATCTCCTGAACACACTGATCTTCATCCCCGATATACGCCCAGGGACTGGTCCGCTGAATCACTTCTGCCGTAAAACAATCGGTATCTGTAACATTGTCGCCGGTTGTCCGGACCCAGAAACTGATCAGGTATGTATCGCCACTGACAACCGCGTTCGAACTCAGGCAGGAAGCCTGCACGCTGTTCGCTGAGCCTGATGAAGGCGCTGTGGACAGCGTTACGTTCAGCACTCCTTTGCCGCCCGGGAACTCTGCATCCGGATCCGTTGAAGAATCCAGAACTGCTCCGTCAGACGTGTAGAAGCTGAAATAATCCAGGGAACTCTCATCCGCAAAGTTTCCGCAAATCTGAAGATCATTCTCCTCCCGAATCACTTCTTCGATTTTCACATTTGCAACGTGAACAGTTTGCGTGTCCAGGGCACCCAGGTACAGAACCGGAAGACGGGTGGCACTCAGTTCACTGGTCGGCTGAACGATCATCTCCACGCTTTGCCAGCTTCCGGCGGTTGTATTAATAGCAGTGACAGACTGCGCGCTGGTCCCAACCCGCCCCCACGGAGATGTGTCCTCAAGCAGTTCGGCTGAAAACGTAGAATTCTGCGAGGTTTTCACATCAAAACTCACCTTATATTCGGTATCGGGATAGAGCGTTTCAAAGCAGCGGAACGAAATGGATATTTTATTCTGCGCAGCTGTCGCAGGAGCCTGCTGGATATCAAGCTGCAGAGCCCCGGTTCCGCCGGGACAGCTGCAGTCGTTCAGAATTTCTCCCGCAACCTGCGCCCCGTCGGTGGAATAGACAATAATATCATTGGTGCTGACATACGTTGTAAACTGGATTTCATCGAGTGTGGAAAAATCCCACTGCTTCTGAAGAACGGTGTTGCCGCCGGTATCAGCTTCCGGCTGCTCAATCGGCCACGACAGCATCGTAATCGAACACGACTCAAGCCCGTCCAATTCATTGGTCGCCACCTCAATGACTTCGTGTGACGAGCCGAATGCATCATCACCCCGATAGACTTCAATGGTCGGACTTCCGGTCACATCCAGCCCGACGATATCCACGTCCAGCCCGGTCAGATCGAGCAATGACCGGTTGAGAACAAACAGCGAAAGCCGGTTGCTGCTGACCGTGGCCAGAGCATCCAGAACAGGAGCATCCTCCAACTCTGTTATAATTCCATCCTCAAAAATTTTATGATCCTGATGCGTCTGCAGCGGGCAGGTCACCTGACAGGGAATCACCCGGCCTTTTGCATATTCTTCATACATCGGGATCACCCGTGCTGATCCACGCAACCGGGGAGTGTATCCACTGCACATCGCCACACTGGCAAACTTTGAAAAGCCGTCCGTAAATGCGGTCCAATGCGCAGCTTCTGGGATCCTACACTTAATAAAAGTATTTAACATACCACCGACCAGTACACCGTTGAGAGTGGATTCAAGATAGGGGCTCATCCCGGCCTCACCATAATGAGCATTATACTCTGTTATAAATACCGGAACCTCTGTATCACCATCGGAAAAAATTTCCTGAGCCGTTATCACATCCGCCAACAGGCGTTCGGAGCCGAATGAGGTCATTCCGGCAACAAATGCGGCGTTTTCATCGAATTCATCCAGCCCGATACTGTAATTCAACCACGCGTAATAGTGCTGAATGTAAAAGTCGGGAGCCGTTCCGAGCTGGTTGAACAGTGTTTCATTCCAATTCACCGAATCACCAGCTCCCTTCATATTTTCGAGCTGTGTGGCCACGGCCCCAATCTGGATATCGGCATCCACAGCCTTCATTGCATCAACATAGTCCAGGAACGATTCTGCATAAGCCTGCACATTGGTTACATAATAAGTTTCATTCCCGACCTCCCACCAGGTTACATCAAACGGATCCGGATATCCGTGTTCTGCACGCAGCGCGCCCATTGCGGTATTGGTGGATCCATTACAGTATTCCACCCAGGCTGCCGCCTCCTGAGTTGTGCCGCTCGCCCAGTTAACCGTGATGATCGGCTCCGCACCGACATATCTGCAAAACTCAACATATTCGGCCGTTCCAAACAGATAGGCAATCGTGGATCCGCCCCGTTCCTCCACCGGACCGACGGCATCCGCCCAGTGATAGCTGCTGGCTTTTGCCCCCCCCGGGAACCGATACGTGCTGACGTTCATCGGCGCAACCAGCGAATCGATATTGTTGGTATTGAGCAGCATCGTGTTGGTATTCAACAGGCCCCGGCAATCATTGTTTTTCAGGTTGGAGCCGGCAATCAGCGGAGAAATTCGCGCCCCGCCGTTATCGGAAAGAATCGTAATCGAGGGAACATCATCCGAGGAACCCAGCAGCAACAGGTTGTCAAACGTTCCGCCGACGCCGGAGGACGATGCGAGAAACACACCGGTCAGGGATGGAGTCACAGAGAGCGTTTCAGTGCGTACGCATTCGTCATTGTAATAAAACTCCGCACTCCAGGCCGTTCCGGAGGTGTCCAGAACGATCTTCAGCGTTCCGGCATTGGTTGACGCACTGTAGGCGGTTCCTCCCGCGGTATTCAGCCCGGTGAACGTCCGTCCGTCATCAGAACCACTCACATCACTGCGCAGGTGCATCCAGGCATAAAGCCCTTCCCCGGCACTGGCATCCGCCGCAGTATCATCGGTAAAACCGACACCGAGCCAGGAGGTGCCCGAACCATCCTCTACATCCACATCCACGCTCAACTCGTAAACAGCGCCGGACTCGAATTCAAACGGCAGGTTCATACGCTTGTCGTTCGAACTGTCGGCATGCGCATTCAAAACCCCGTTTGTCATCTGCGGTTCGCTGTTTGGCGGACTGCCGGGAACAACCCAGGTGCCGGTTGCCACATCCGGGCTTGATCCATTCAAGTCGCCGCTCCGGCTGAAGCTGTCTGAAATCAAAACCGATACAGGCACCTCTGCCTCGGGCGTCAGCATCATCAAAAGAAATGCCGGTGCCCGAACCGCCAAACACACAGCTCCCAATATAGCTATGACTCTTCTTAATCTCATACGTTCCACCCTATGCCAGGCCCAACCATCTATCGGCCGATTGAACCACCGGTTATGGAGAGAACAACCGGAACCGCCGGTCCCTCCGCCGAAACAATACGCACCGCACGCACGACTTTCTCCGGATGAGGATTGGGAAGCACCGCGGCATAACAACCCAGACGCACCAGATTAGCTGGGTGCGGCTTGGCCCACCCAACTGCGGCCTGCGGAAGTGGTTTCGGCTCGTACCAGTCGCCGATCCGCTCGCCGCCAACACATTCCACAGCAACTGTACTTCCGTCGTCATACTGGAAAACATACGACACAACCGCTGTTTTTCCGCAATACCATGCCGTATGAAGCACCGCCAGATAATCGAGCTTCCGCCCGACCGCAAGCGGCTCTGTTTCCGCCGGGAGATCCGGCAGTTGCCCGCCTTTTAACACAATTACATTCGGATTTTCAGGCGACTTCACCGCAAATGGAATACCATCCACGGTCAGCGTGCCGACCGCCATATGACTCAGATCCATGGACCCCAAATCCAGAAAGCCTATTTCTCCCGCGGCCGTACTGTCAGCTGTCCGACGGTTGTACAACGGCTGAATATCCAGCGGATTCCAAATTGTTTCCGCAGCAAATACCAATGGACTTTTTTCTTTTTTCTTTGCAACGGAAACGAGCTTTTCCCAGGAACGTTCCGTAAAAAACTCCCGCAACAGGTTCGTTAAATAACGATGAGCCACCGGATCCTGATCCACACGGCAACAGGCAATGATCTGACTGATGCACAAACGTCCGCCACCAAGGTGTCCATCCAGCAAAACCGGATATTGACCAGCCGCAGCCACAACTCCGGCACCGTCACCGAATTCACTGAGAACCGATTCCACGACGAGATTGGAATAACCGGCAAGGTTCCACATATGAACACGCTCAATGCCATTAAATGCAGGATGCTCCGGCATAAGAATATCCACAAAGTTATTGGCCGTCTGCGGCGCCGCCAGCAACGTATACCCGCCAGAAACTGAGCGCTCTTCAGACATGTCCGCATTCATATCCGTCTGCTCCAGAATCAGCAAAGAACCGCCATCACGCACCCACCGGTCCAGCGCACCCTGCCGCAAATCAGACGAAGACGTTCCACCCGGCAGGACGATTACCTCCTGCAGTGAGGTCAGGTCGGACTCGGATCCAATCTTTTTCCACGAAACGCCCGAAGCAAAACAACGCTCCAAACCGGCAAGAGCCTGTTCGTTTTCTCCGACAATCCCAATCGGATGAGCGGGCGCTGAGATTTTTTCCACCGGATCAACCACCCAAAATTCATACTCATTGGTGCAGATCCGGGAATCTTTTCCGATAACCGACAACCGTACCTTATAACAGCCTGACTCCTCCGGGAGTTGCACATTAACTGCTGCGCGCCAATATTCCTGATCCGCACCCATCTCGCCAGAAAGTGTGGCAGACGCAGAATCACCCACCTGCACCTGAAGGTCGAATGGCAACACCGTTTCCGGATCTTTAACCAGCACAACCTGCAACGCCGCCTGCTGCCCGGCCACTCCATGGCTAACGCGGTTCAAGGGATCCAGCAGCACAGAATACGGCCCCGCCACAGAAGGATAATACGCAGGAAGCTGGTTCCGGTCTTCCAGCCACGGGTGACACCCCTGGAATTCAGGTGTCATCCGCAAAACTTCATGAATCTGGCGCGAAAACCGCTGCAGTTCCGTCTGGATATAATCTGGCTTCGACGCTGCCTCCAATCCAATGCGGCGGATCGTAAAACTGTCCTTATTCGCTTTGTAATTTTCCGCATAGGACGCATCCGCTTTTAAACGGGGACGTTTCGGTCGGGTCCAATCAAACTCGGACACAATCCACGGACGGTCGATCGCTCCATAGACAGCCGCAACAAAGGCCAGTCGATTTTCAATCGCCCGCGGGAAGTAACCCGGACAGAATGTTTTATTCATCACATAATTGTGATCATCAAACCAGTCCGTTGAAACCGCATAATTCGGTGTACCATGGCTGGTGAGTCCGCTGGTTGGAAGCTTCGGGCGGGTTCCCTGCTCAATCGCGGAGGCCCTGGTATACAGGCCTTCATAGACATCCTTCAGGTTATTGTGCCAAACCTCATTCGACAACGACCACAGCATCAAGCTCGGATGATTGTAGCTGTTCACCATAAAGCGCTCGACTTCTGCACCGGCATGATCCAGAGAATTTGCGCGCGCTGCGGCGTCATCTATGCCTGAATATACTCGATGAAAAATCGGCGATTCGGCATACACCATTAGCCCCAGCTCATCAGAAAGCGTAAACGGAGCCTGCTCCCCGGTTATGTGATAGCGAATCGTATTCACCCCCTGCTGCTGTTGACGCGACAACCAGCCCTTAAGGTGAAGATAGCTTTGAATATCGCGCGTGTGCCCCGAGGTAATGATATTCCCCATCGTCATGCGAACCCGCTCTCCGTTCAGATAAAAACGGCTGCCCTTAATTTCAAACTGACGATATCCGAACACATCGGCTTCATGACCGACCACCTCATTCCCGGCAATCGCGCGAATATGCAGGGCATACTGCTTTGGATTTGTCGTGCTCCATTTTTCGAGCTGGCCGGCAGGAATGCTCCCGGTCAATTTTCCATCCGCAATCTGCAGGCTGATCGCGTCACTTCGGCGGTTCCCCTTCAGATCCGTAACCAGAGCTTCATACCGAACATCCAGCCGCGCACAGGAAACGGACGCACGCACACGAACCTTCTGCCCGGACAGGTCCGGATCAATCAGAATATCCCTGAACTCCACCGGCGGAGAAACTTCCAGATAAACCGGCCCGGTAATACCGCCGTGGTTGTGGCGATAGCTGAACATGGAACCATACGCATGAAGCGGCGGGCTTTCTCCGAAATCATTCTGAACCCAAACCGCAAGCTCATTCGTCTCGTCAGCTGGCTTCAAATAGGGCGTGACGTCTACGCCGAACCGATCAAAACTCCCCTTATGCTCTCCAGCCAGATGGCCATTCACAAAAATCCGCGAATGATACGCCACCGAATTGAAGCGAATAAAAACGCGCCCTCCGGCCTGACGCGCCGGGGTATCGAATGAGCGGTAGTACCAGCCCTGCGTATACCAGGGTATCGGATTGCGCTCATACCAATAGGAGCCTTTCTGTTTCTGCTCGGACCGGTATCCCTCCGGAAAAGTCTGAGCAAACTGCCGGTGCCAGTTGCCGGGCACTTCGGCATCGGCCTGCTCCGGAAGACCGGACGCAACAGAGTCCGGCGTCGGCCATGGCTCTGAACGGGATTGCAGACCGCGCAGCGCCCACCCGCCCGCCAGTTCCTCAGGAGCAGTCAGACCGTTGATGGAAAGGGTTTGGGAGTCCGCGGTTTCCGGAACGTTGTAAATCAGTTCTTTGACAACACGTTCGCTTCCTGACTGCGGCAGCATCTCGAAACGGACAACATGATTCCCCGCCGGGAGGTCGCCGTCATAAATCAATTTGGTTCCATCCGGACCGCTCTTTATCCGAAAGTTTCCGCGAGCAACATTCGGCTGCGCGCAAGGCAGAAAAATCCATTGCGAAGTATCCGGATAGCGGTCAAAGGTTTCCACCGCCGGCACATCGGAAAAAATGCGAACGTCATCGATCAATCCCTGCCGCTCGCCCTGCGAAAACATCTGCAGGCTGACTCCGTTTTCCGGAAGCGCATTTTCCACAGTCCCCAGACGAATCCAGTCGTTTGTTCCCCCCCTGCGGAAAAAGGCATCCACAGCACCGGGACGCGAGGACACACTCAGCCGCACCTGAACCCAGGTATTTGCCTGGATTCGATGGGATGTTTTATTAAATGTTTTGGGCCCGGAACGTTCAGAGGAATCCACCTGCCCCCATGCAAGACGATCCCCGGCAATTCCGACCGCGGCAGAGCCGAGGTAGATATGATTGGCCAGCGGCCAGTCTGAATGCAATTTACCGGAAACAGTCATGGCCGCTTCGACCGCCTGCACAGGTTTCGATGCGGCAGCCCATTGAATGCGGCTGGGCTGAATCGGCCACTCATCGGTGTCGGCATAAACACCGCCGCACCCCGCACCCGTCGGATCCTGAACCACAGCCCCGGGCTTAAACCCTTCCGTTCCAACCGTCCATGGAGACGCCTCCTGCTCAACCGGCTCCTGATAACGCCCATTCAGCATAACACCCCACCAACGAGGCGATTCCGTCAAATCCAACAGCTCCCCACCGGCGACAGCTCTACCCGCCATAGCCAACATCACACAGCATATAAACACATTTCTACCCATAAAAACCTCGCTTGTCCCCCAACCCAGGGTGATACAGTCAATAAAAAAGCTGCGCAAGAACACATGCGCAGCCTTAATGCATAAATCCTCAGTTATATACGAAGCCGACGCATTCCCAACAACAGCGAGCTCGACATAAGCAGAAGAGAAATCGTAGCCGGTTCCGGAATAACATCATCAACCAGCAGCAAATTATCAACCGTTCCGCCAACCCCATCGGACCCGGAAACGAAAACCCCTTCAATCGCAGGTGTTTCGCCCCAATCGAATGTTTTCACCAACTGATCATCCACATAATAAGTCGTTGTCCATTCGGCGACACTGGTATCCAACACAATTTTAAAAGATGCGTCATTACTCCACGTATCAAGCTCGTAATGCGTTGCATTCCCAGTCGCATATCCGCCAAAAGCTACCCCGTCAGAGTTAGCAGTTTCTTCACTGCGAATATGCATCCACGACAACACAGAGCTGTCCGTGAGCGTGTATAGGGACGTATCAGTGGTAAATCCGGCAGCCAGCCAGCCAGTTCCTGCACCATCCTCAACATTCATATCAACCGTCAGTGTATAAATCCGTCCCGCCACAAAATCAAAATCCAGATTGAGACGCTTGGTTCCACCGCCATCTTCAGACATATTCAAAACACTGCCGTCTGTATCCGGCACATCCGCCATCGTCGGAACAATCCACGTACCCGTACCCACATCGGGCGAAGATCCCGACAAATTGCCCGTACGATCAAACGAGTCAGAAATAACAACCGATGCCTGCACACTGACCACACACAGAACAGCCACCAACATACTTAGTACTTTTGCTTTCATACCACGCCCTTCATTTATTTTCACCACAGCCGGGCCTACACAACCCGACTGAAGAGAAATACAATAATACAATAGCCAAGAGAAATGTCAACCTCACTCAGAAAAATGTTTACTTATCCGAAGCCTCCACCATCAAATTATCGATGCGACCAGCTGCACCTGAGGCGCATGACAAGAATACACCCTGAACAACCGGCTTCTTGAAAAATGTGCAGGAACGAAGCAACTTCCTCTCCAAACGAATCAAAACTGCCTTTATACTCACCGGACAGTGCCCTAAAACAGAGGCCCTAACCACGTTAGGGCCTCATACGGTCTACTCTGCACCTATTTTGAAGAACTTCTTCGTATCAGAAGCATCCACATAGATGACATAGTTGGTTCCTGATGCGGAAGAATATTCCAGGTTGGTTACAATAAACGGCTCGGATCCATCACTGGAATGTCCAACAGAACTCCAGGCTTCATCCGTCAGTGCCGTTTTCGTTTTCGGGAAACAGTATTCCGGGTAATCCGTGCTGATAGTCAGTTCCATCACCGTTTCGCTGGAAAGTGAAGCGCTGAGAACTTCGACAGTAACATTGGTCGGGTTCGGATCAAGGGTATCATCCATCAGCAAAACATTGTCAACCGTACCGCCTACCCCGTCCGAACTGGACAAGAAGAATCCGGCAATTTCAGGTTTTTCATGACCGTACGAAAACGCCTTCTTGAGGACATCATCCACATAGTAAGTCGTTTCCCATTGCGGCAGGCTGGTATCCAATACAATTTTAAACGTAACCGCATTTGTAAAATCGGGGATATCGTAATGCGTTCCATTTCCAGTTCCATATCCACCGAAAGCCACTCCATCGCTGGTTCCGTTTTCCTCACTGCGAATATGCATCCACGACAACAGAGAACTGTCCGTGAGCGTGGAGAGTGATGTATCGGTGGTAAACCCGGCAGCCATCCATCCGGTTCCCTCTCCATCATCCACATCGACATCAACCGTCAAAGTATAAACCCGCCCAGTCACCATATTAAAAGGCATATTAAGCCGCTTATCCCCACCTGCATCCGTCGACATATTCAACACAGATCCATCTGTATCCGGCTCGTCCGCCATCGCCGGAACAATCCATGTATAAGCTGAAACGTCTGGAGAAGACCCGTCCAAATCGCCAACCCGGCTGAATGTATCATAAACAATCACCGGCCCGCCCGTTGGAGGATTATCAGCGCTGTCATCCGTTAAAGTCACATTATCAATTGTGCCGCCCGCTCCGCCCGAGGATGAAAGGAAAATCCCCTGTACCTCCGGGTTTTCACTCAAGGAAAATGTTTTCTTCAAAACATCATCGACGTAATACGTTGTTACCCAGTCTGTACCGCTGGTATCCATCACAATTTTAAACGTAACCGCATTGGTAAAATCGG
>CAZABK010000034.1:0-11065 GCA_964483355.1 uncultured Verrucomicrobiota bacterium
GTTGTGGATTGACAGTTCTTCGAAATGAATCACAGCCACGTATGAAGTGCTGACAACCGCCGAGCCGTTGTGGATTGACAGTTCTTCGAAATGAATCACAGCGTAAAGACTACATCGAAGGGAAAGCCAATGGTTGTGGATTGACAGTTCTTCGAAATGAATCACAGCGAATAAATGGGAATGCCTGGCATGAGTTGGGTTGTGGATTGACAGTTCTTCGAAATGAATCACAGCACCCCTCCCCCACCCCGCCAGGGGATCCCGGTTGTGGATTGACAGTTCTTCGAAATGAATCACAGCGGTCGGAAGGGAGTACTGCTTAAACGACGTGTTGTGGATTGACAGTTCTTCGAAATGAATCACAGCGCATTTAGCCGCGAAAGAGCGCAAGCTGTTCATTGCAGAGATCGAAACTTGTTGTGGATTGACAGTGTGGCTGCGATCTACCCCATCACCCCCTCGCATTGCAGAGATCGAAACTTGTTGTGGATTGACAGTTCTTTGAAATCAAAACCACCTCGGGGAACGAATTAAAAGCCACATTGTCGGTTGTGGATTGACAGTTCTTTTAAATCAAAACCACCGGAAGATCTCGTGTTTATTTTTGCGCCTCTGCGTGAGAAATAAATGTCCGCAAACGTTACGGCAGGGCGGGACGGACCTTGATGGTTTTCTGGCGCTTGATGGTGACGGAGCCGGGTTTGGCGCCGCGCGGTTTGCCGACATGTTTGGCTTCGGTGCAGCTGACGGGAACGGTGCCGGCATTGCGCGCTTTGGAGTGCCAGGCGGCGATGGCGGCGGCCTGCTTGATGGTGGTATTGTCGGGCTTGTCGCCCTCGGGATGGCGCAGGATCACATGGCTGCCGGGCATGCCGTGTACGTGAAACCACAGGTCGTTGGCTTTGGCGACCTTCAGGCTGAGCAGGTCGTTGTCGGCATCGGTTTTTCCAGCCAGGGCTTCAAAGCCGCCGGGCAGTTCATAGCGCCAATAATCGGGTTGGATTTCTTTTCCTCGCATAAGAAATCATGTTAACCACGAAGAGACGAAGCGCACGAAGAATAATACAGGAAATATGGATGAACCTTTTTGCTTATGGAACCTTGATGTGGCCGGAAGTGATCACGGCGGTGATCGGACGCTGTCCAGCGGGCGAGCCGGCAATGCTGCCCGGCTATCGGCGACTGCGGGTGAAGGGTGAGCATTATCCGGTGATTGTCCGCTCCGCAGGGGATGCGGTGGAGGGGATTGTGTATTGCGGTCTGACCGCGGCGGAGTTTGAGCGGCTGGATGCTTTCGAGGGCGAGGAATATGACCGGATCGCAGTTAGCATCGGCCAAGTAAAGGCTTCCGTCTATGTGCTTTCCGAAGAGTGGAAACACATTGCCGATTCCATGCCCTGGTTCCCGGAGCAGCTGTCGGCCGAACATCTGGCGGCCTTTTGCGCCGAGTACAAAGGCTGGAGCTGAGCTGTCCGCTAATCATTCAGCAGCACAAGCGCGCGTGCGTTGTCGCTGGTGGACAGCACAACGAGGCAGGTTTCGTCGGAAACCGGTGCGCTGGCATACAGATAGGTAATGTTGATTCCTCCGCTTCCGATCTTTTCGCACACGCTGTTGAGCATGCCGGGGGTGTGGTGCAGGAGCACCTCGACCGAGTCGATCTCTTCGGGGGCATAGTTATGGGCGCGCAAGGCGTCGACTGCTCTGAGGTTGTCGTCGGTTACGAGCCGGACAACCCCGCGGTTTTCGTCCTCGACCCACGCCGCGGCGGCACGGATATTCACACCCTTTTCGGCTACAATCTTGGTCAGCTGGGCGAGAATGCCGATGTCGTTCAGGACGCGGACGGAAACTTCTTTGCACTGTTTTGCCGTGATCATTTCAACCACCTCCCTTTACACTGGTAATTTAGTTTTGCGGCCCCGATTTGTCGAGGGTTGAATCCTTGCATCGCGGGGGCAATCCCGATATAAAACCCGCTTGTTTTAAGAGCTTGTGGGCCCGCCTTTAGGCGGAATTCTGCAGTAGATCCTGCATGAGAAACCGCCTGGCGCGTAGCGAGACGCAGTCAATGCGGAACTACGAACCCCTTTTTATGGAAAGTAGGTTGTGAAAATGACATCGAATGAAATCCGCCAATCGTTTTTCGATTTTTTTGAATCGAAGCAACACACTATTGTAAAATCCGCCAGCCTGCTGCCGGACGCGCCGAACCTGCTTTTCACCAACGCGGGCATGAACCAGTTCGTTCCGATTTTCCTCGGCCAGGCCGACTGCCCCTACACGCCCGGCCGCGCCGCCGACACCCAGAAATGCATCCGCGCCGGCGGCAAGCATAACGACCTCGAGGACGTCGGCGCCGACACCTATCACCACACTTTTTTTGAAATGCTCGGCAACTGGTCGTTCGGCGACTATTTCAAGCAGGAGGCGATCGACTGGGCCTGGGAGCTGCTGACCGAGGTTTGGAAATTTCCGAAAGAGCGCCTCTACGCCACCTACTTCGGCGGCGACGAAAAGTCGGAAGCCGACCTCGAAGCCAAGGAAATGTGGCTCAAGCATCTGCCCGCCGAACGCGTCGTGCCCGGCAACCGCAAAGACAATTTCTGGATGATGGGCGACACCGGCCCGTGCGGCCCGTGTTCCGAGCTGCACGTCGATCTCACGCCCAACGGCGACTGCGGCGCCGAAATGGTGAATGCCGACAGCGCTGACTGCATCGAAATCTGGAACCTCGTCTTTATCCAGTTTAATGCCAATCCCGACGGCACCTTCAGTCCGCTGCCCGCGCAGCACGTCGACACCGGCATGGGCTTTGAGCGCGCCTGTTCGATCATCCAGTGCACCAACAACTTTACCGACTTTTCCGGCGTCATCTCCAACTATGAGACCGATGTCTTCACGCCGATCTTCCGCACGCTGGAGGAGATGAGCGGCAAGAGCTACGGCAGCTCCATGACCGATCCGGCCGACATCGCCTTCCGCGTTATTGCCGACCACATCCGCTGCCTCGCCTTTTCCATTGCCGACGGCATCATTCCGTCGAATGAAGGCCGCGGCTATGTGCTGCGCCGCATCCTGCGCCGCGCCGTCCGCACCGGCCGTACGCTCGGCTTTAAAGAACCCTTCTTCTATAAGCTGGCCGACACCATTGCCGACCACTATGGCGACGCCTTCCCGGAGGTGCGCGAAAACAAAGACCGCATCACCAAAACGCTCAAGGCCGAAGAGGATTCCTTCAACCGCACCCTCGACCGCGGCATTGAACTGTTCGATCAGGTGGCCGGCGGGCTGGCCGATAAAACGTTCCCGGCCGATGAAGCCTTCAAGCTGTACGACACCTACGGTTTCCCGCTCGATCTCACCCAGGTGATGGCGCGCGAGCGCGGCATCGAAGTCGACGCTGAAGGTTTTGAAAAGCTGATGAACGAACAGCGCGAGCGCGCCCGTGCCGACCACGCCGCCAAGAAATCGGTGGTCGTGGCCGAGACCGAAGGGCTGGACGTTAAACCGAGCGAATTTATCGGCTATGACGAGCTCGAAGCTGAAGCGCTGGTCGAGGCGGTCACACCCGGCGAAAACGGTGAATACAGCATCATTCTTGACAAGACCCCGTTCTATCCCGAAATGGGCGGGCAGATCGGCGACACCGGAACGCTGCGCGTTGTTGCGAAAGAAGAGACCATTGGCGAGCTGAAGGTGACCGACACCCAGAAGCAGGGCGACCTCTTTGTTCACAGCGCCAGGCTGGTCAGCGGCCGCGCGCCGGAGCCGGGCGAAGGCGTCCTGCTGGATGTCGATGCCGAGCGCCGCGACAAAATCCGCCGCAACCACACTTCGACCCATCTGCTCAACGAAGCGCTGCGCGAAGCGGTCGACAGCACCATCAAGCAGGCCGGCTCCATGGTGGCTTCCGACTACCTTCGTTTTGACTTTAACTATTTCGAAGCCGTCAAGCCCGAACAGCTCCGCGAGATCGAGCGGCTGGTAAACAAAGAGATTCTGAAAAACACCACCGTTGAAACCGTTGAAATGTCGCTCACCGACGTCCAGAAGGCCGATGATATTCAGGCCGTCTTTGACGACAAATATGGCGACACGGTTCGCGTGGTCTCTGTCGGCGACTTCAGCAAAGAGCTTTGCGGCGGAACGCATGTGGATACCACCGGACAGATCGGCCAGTTCCGCATCGTTTCCGAATCCTCTGTCGCCGCCGGCATCCGCCGCATCGAAGCCGTTACCGGCCTCGCCGCCTTTGAGTGGGCCGCCGAAGAGCATGATCTGCTCACCGGCCTCAGCCAGAGCCTCAGCGTCAAGCCGGCCGATCTGCCCGAGCGCGTCAAGGCGATGGCCGAATCGGTTAAGACGGCCGAAAAGGAACTTAAGGAAGTTCGTATGCAGGCCGCGATGCACGGCATCGAAGCGCTGCTCGAAAAGGTTGAAACGCTCACGCTCACCGACAAGATCGACAATATGCCGCTGCTGGCCGCAACCGCCGGCGAAGTGCCGATGGATGCGCTGCGCGAGCTGATGGACCGCCTGCGGCAGAAGCTTGAGAGCGGCGTGATTATTCTCGGCAGCCACGCCGGCGGCAAAGCCTGCTTCATGTGCTCGGTCAGCGAAGACCTCGTCGGCGAAGGTATCCACGCCGGCAAGCTGATCGGCGCGGTCGCCAAACTCGCCGGCGGCGGAGGCGGCGGCAAGCCCGACAAGGCGCAGGCCGGCGGCAAGGACGGCTCCAAGGTGGCCGATGCCATCAAGGCGGTTCCCGGCCTCTTGATCGAAATGCATGCCTAAATCATTTCGATTCTGGAGAGAATCGAAGGTCGGCGGGGAAGTTTTTTCGCCGGCCTTTTTGCGTTTCTTTGCGCTCTTTCGCGGCTAGTATTCCGTCATGGAAACGATTCACCAGCTGTTGAGCCGCATCCACTGGGATGAAGAGTTTGGGCGGGGCGATTTTGCGGTCGGCATTTATGACCGCGTTAAAGGTGTTGTCGAATTTCAGCCGCTGGAAAAGCTGACGCTGGAAAAGGGCAACCCTTTTTCGTTCACGGTTTGCATCGAGGGCGAGATCGTCACGATCCCGTTCCACCGCATCCGCGTGGTCCGCAAAAACGGCAAAACGATCTGGAGCCGGGAGGTCGCCTGAATCAGCCTTGGCTGGAAGGCGGATGACAAAGCAGGATCCGTCGGCAATGGACCCTGCAGGTTTGGGGGCATCAGGCTGTTAGGGCCTCATGAATGGTTTTGCTCAGCTCATGACTGCGGAACGGTTTGCTGAGAAAGCCGTTGAGTCCATTCTCCAGCAACTCCTGAAGGACTTCTTCGTGCAGGTAGCCGGAGCAGAGCACGATGCGGACTTCGGGGTTAATCCTTTTGAGCTCTTCATAGCACTCGCGTCCATTCATGCGCGGCATGATCATATCCAGCAGCACCAGATCAATGACGCCGTCGTGTTTCGTATATTGTTCAATCGCTTCTGCCCCATCGTTGGCCAGCAGTACGGAGTAGCCCAGTTTTTCCAGAATGGTCTGCGCGGTTTCGCGGATGACATCTTCGTCATCAACCACCAGGATGCAACCGTTGCCATAGACTAATTCTTCCGCCATAGAACCCTCCTTGCAGCAACCACCCGTGCTATGACTGCCAATCAATGGCGAAAGTATATGAAAGCAATATTTGCGTTGCAAGCACTCATTCGGAGTGCGTAAGAGTTTTTTCGGAGTGCGCCCCGGAGTAAAAGCATTTGGAAACGGAGCGCCGTTTGCGCTATAACCGCGCGCCTATGGATCCGAAACAACTGCCCATCTATGAACTCCGCGCCGCGCTGGCGAATGCGCTCGAAACCGAAAACCGCATCATCATCGAAGCGCCGACCGGTTCGGGCAAATCGACCCAGGTTCCGCAGATCGTGCTCGACTGCGGCAACGCCGGACCCGGCGAAGTGGTCGTGCTCCAGCCGCGGCGGCTGGCGGCGCGGCTGCTGGCCAAGCGCGTGGCATACGAGCGCGGCGAACTGCTCGGCGGTGTGGTGGGTTATCAGGTGCGCATGGAGGCGGCGGTTTCGGCAAAGACGCAGATTCGCTATGTGACCGAAGGCATCCTGCTTCGCCAGTTTCTCTCTGATCCGGAGCTGCGCGGTGTTTCGACGATCATCTTTGACGAGTTTCACGAGCGGCACATTTATGGCGACATCACGCTCGCCCGCGCGCTCCGGCTCCAGCAGATGCGGCCGGACCTGAAAATTATCGTGATGTCGGCGACGCTCGACGCCGGCCCGTTGCGCGAATATCTCGCGCCGTGTCGCGAGCTCAAGAGCGAGGGCCGCATGTTTCCGGTCGAAATCAACTATGCGCCGAAGCGGATCGACTTCCGCCACCATCCGGTCTGGGAGGCGGCCGCCGACGCGTTTGAGCAGGCGATTGAATCCGGCGCCGAAGGCGACGTGCTGGTCTTTATGCCGGGCGGCTATGAAATTTCGCGCACGGTTGAAGCGATTCGTAGCCGCCGCTGTGCGCGCGATTTTGCCGTATTGCCGCTGCACGGCGAGCTGCCACCGCGCGAGCAGGATGCCGCCGTCGGCGAATGCGACCGTCGCAAGTGCGTCGTTTCTACGAATGTGGCGGAGACGTCGATCACGATCGACGGCGTTCGGGTTGTGATTGATTCCGGGCTGGCGCGCATTGCGCGTTACGACCCCAACCGCGGCATCGATACGCTGCTGGTGGAGCGGATCAGCCGCGCGTCCGCCGCTCAGCGCACGGGCCGTGCCGGCCGTACTGCGCCGGGCAGCTGCCACCGCCTCTGGACCGAGCAGGAGCATGTGGCGCGGCCGATGCAGGAGCTGCCGGAAATTTTACGCCACGATCTGGCGGAGGTGGTGCTGACGCTCAAGGCGGGCGGCATTGTCGATGTGGAAAACTTTCCGTGGTTTGAGCCGCCCGATCCCAAGTCGCTGGCGCGAACCCTCACGCTACTGACGGATTTGGGGGCGATTGATCATGACGGCGGATTGACACCGGTCGGACAGAAGATGGTTTCGTTTCCGATGCATCCGCGCTATGCGCGCATGCTGCTCGCCGGCGAGGAATATGGCTGCGTGCGGCAGGCCTGCCTGATTGCGGCGCTGACGCAGGGGCGCTCGATCCTCCAGCGCAACAAGGGCAAGCAGACACGCGGCCAGCGCGACGATATGCTCGGCGAGGATGATGTGTCGGATTTTAAACGGTTGATGCGCGCGTGGAGCTTTGCGGATCAAAACGGTTACCGCGCCGATGCCTGCGGCAAGATCGGGGTGCATGGCGGCGCGGCGCGGCAGGTGAAGCCGCTGTATGAGCGTTTTCTGCGGATTGCTGAAAAGGAGGGGCTGCCGGTTAATAAACGCGCGCCGCTCGATGAAGATTTGCAGAAGTGCATTCTGCTGGCGTTTTCGGATCAGGTGGCGAAGCGGCGGGAACGGGGCACGCTGCACTGCGCGGTGGTGCATGGCCGTTCCGGCGAGCTGGACCGCGAATCGGTGGTGCGCGATGCCGAGCTGGTGGCGGCGGCCGAGATTCGGGAGATTGAGGGGCGCGACCTGAATGTGCGGCTCAACCTCTGTACGGCGGTTTCCGAGGCGTGGCTCGAAGAGCTGTTTCCGGAGGATGTGGAGGAAAGGTCCGAAGCGGTTTTTGATCCGGTGTTGAAGCGGGTGGCGACGAAGCGGTCAAAGTCGTTCCGCGGGCTGGAGCTGCACGCCAAGCTGGTGCAGGAGGTCGACGGGCAGCAGGCGGCGGAGCTGATTGCCGAGGAGGTGCTGGCCGGGCGGCTTGAACTTTATAAGTGGGATGATCAGGTTGAAAGGTGGATCGCGCGGGTCAACTGCCTGGCGGAAGGATGCCCGGATTACGGCATTCCGGCGATCGACGAGGAGGCGCGGCGGGCAATGGTGCAGGAAATCTGCCTCGGCGCGGTGTGCAAGCGCGACCTGAAGGATCGGCCGGTCTGGAAGACGGTAAAGTCGTGGCTCTCGCCCATGCAGCTGGAGATGCTCGATAAACAGGCGCCGGAGCGGATCAAACTGCCGAGCGGTCTTAATGCAAAGGTGCGCTATGAGGCGGGCGAGCCGCCGGTGCTTTCAGCGACGATTCAAAAGCTCTATGACCTCAAGGAAGTGCCGAAGATCGGTTTCGGCCAGATCCCGGTAATGGTGGAGGCGCTTGCGCCGAACCAGCGTCCGCAGCAAAAGACGCAGGATATGCAGTCATTCTGGGCCAATGCCTATCCGCTGCTTAAAAAAGAGCTGAAGGGGCGCTACCCGAAGCATGAGTGGCGTTGATGCCGATTGTGCTGCGGGAGCGCGGTAATCTGCAGGCCCGGGAAATGATTACACTCGGTAAACATGTTTTGTCGTCTCTTCAGAAACCCGCATAAAACCCATAAAATTTCTGTTCGTTTCCATGTGTCTTGTCCATTATCCAGTAATAATTTCTTTCAAATGATTTGGAGAGATATGGCTATGAAGTTGTTGGTGATAGAGGATAATGCCGTGACATCGGCATTTGTGGTGAAAGGGTTGCAGCGTGAGGGTTATGTGGTCGATCATGTTATGTCCGGGGAGGAAGGCCTTTCATGCGCAAAGAGCGGGACGTATGATTTGGTGGTGTGTGATGTGATGCTGCCGGATTTGAACGGTATCCTGCTGGTGAAAAAACTGCGAACGACCCATCCGGGGCTTCCGGTTCTGTTTCTCAGTGCGCGCGACCGGGTCGAAGACCGGGTAACCGGTCTGACCGCGGGCGCGGATGATTATCTTGTTAAACCCTTCTCCTTTTCCGAACTGTTGGCGCGGATCGAGGCATTGTTGCGCCGCAGCGATCAATCGCTTTCACAGCCCGAAGAGCTGCAAGTGGCCGATCTGCGGCTGGATCTGGTAAAGCGCAAGGCCTATCGCGGTGAAACTGAAATCACGCTCCAGCCGCTGGAGTTTCAGCTGCTGGAATATTTTGTGCGCAATGTTGGCCAGACCTTATCCCGAGCAGTGATTATGGATAAAATCTGGGATTCGAGCAGCGAAGAGCCCAGCTCCAATATGGTGGAGGTCCGTATTCACCACCTGCGCAGTAAGGTGGACAAACCCTTCCCGACCAAGCTCATCCACACAGTGCGCGGCGTGGGCTACATTCTGGAAGCGCGCTAGAGTCCGAAGGATTTGATGAAGCGCTCGGCGTCGAAATGTTCGGCGAAGAGTTCGACAATGCGCTGGTGCTTGAGCTTGTCGTAGAGCTGGAGCTTGGTATTGGTGAAGCACTTGTGCAGCGTCATGTCGGTGTCGGCGGTATCCTGCGGAACGGCAATGGCCGGCAGGCAGCTATTGGCGAGCATCGACAGGGTTTCGGTGTCTGGCATCGTATCGGTTGCGCAGGTGAGGATGATCCCGCCCAGCTTTTCGCTCGGCAGGGAATCATTAAATTCGATGATTCGTCGTACTCGCCGGTGCGAACCTGCGCCGAGGATGGCAATGTCGCGTGGCTGCAGGCTGTTCTCCGGGGCGAAGGTTTCGTAGCCTTGTGAAACGATCTTCACCTTGCGGCAGGCGATGTGCCAGGCGTTGGCGCACTTCCCGCATCTCAGGGTGCGGTGTTCCTTGAAGCTTTTGCTGATCAGATGCATGGAGGGATTGTTCAGATATTTAACCTGCGGCATATAGCCGAACACCTTGAGCGCCGGATCCCACTCCGGGAAAATACGCCCGAGCGCCTCTTCGGTCAGCACTTCTTTCATCATGTCCACTTTGGAGGGCAGTACCTTGTTGAACAGAAACCCGAGCACTTGGCTGTTACTGTGATAAAAGTAGGACATGTCCACTTCCAGCTCATCGAGTGGACGGCCCAGCCCGCCGCCCACCAGATAAAGAATCCTGGCGCCAATCATATTGGCGACGCGCGCATTGGAAAGCCCAACCACGGCGCCGACGCCGGGATGGCCGGTGCCTTCGGCGATGATGATTTTCTTATCCGACAGTTCTTCCATCGTCTTGCAGATGTTCCGCTCAAACTGTTCGGTGATGGCACGCGGGTTGTTGCTCTGGATAAATTCCTTGGTAACCCCGGAAACGACGCGCACCGGCGAGAGCATACCCATGTCCGGCATTTCCAGGCCGGTAAACTCCTTCACAATGCGTACGTCCTTATCGATCCGTTCGCCGGTGGGCAACGTGATCATCTCCTGTCCGACCGGCTTGAAGTAGCCGATGTCTTTCGGGTCAATGATCTTGCTGATGGCCGAAATAACGCCGAGACTGGTGACGGTTTTGCCGGCGTGCTGGCGTTCTCCGGCGATAAAAACGACTGGTGGTTTGCTCATAATAGGTTCTCCAAATCAGGAGCAGTGTTGTTGATTCCTGGTATTGTGCAAAGCGAAACCGTACCGCAAAATTCGCGGGCAACGGTGTTGTGATTGGTTTGCGCGGTCTGATATAAACAAGACATGAGCACACCGGAACTAAGCGCCAGTCTTGAGGACTACCTGGAAACGATTTTCTTTCTTTCGCAGAAGGCGGGAAGTGCGCGTCCGAAGGATATTGCCGAACGCATGAAGGTGCGCGCGGCTTCGGTGACCGGCGCGCTGAGGGCGCTAGCGGAGAAGGGGCTGGTCAATTATGCCCCCTATGCCTCGGTGACGCTCACGGAAAAGGGGCGCGAGATTGCCGGCAAGATTGCCGTGAAGCATGAGACGCTGCTGCGTTTCTTTACGCAGGTGCTGGGCATCGATGTCGCCGAGGCGGAGGAGTTTGCCTGCTCGATGGAGCACTCGATTCCGGACCATATTCTCGAGCGCTTTGTTTGCTTTGTTGAATACACCGAAAAATGCCCGAGCTTTAATGCCAGCTGGCAGGAAAGTGCCGAGGGCTATTTCTGCAGGGCGCAGGGGGAAGACCAAGCGCGCTGCAAAACCTGCCGCCTGCCCGATTCGTGATTCAGGATTTTGTTGGGCTGAATGGTTGCGCGCGAGCGTGAGCTTGTAAAATCGTCCCAGTTCCCAGTTCCCAGTTCCCAGTTCCCAGTTCCCAGTTCCCAGTTCCCAG
>CAZABK010000034.1:11165-29835 GCA_964483355.1 uncultured Verrucomicrobiota bacterium
TCCCAGTTCCCAGTTCCCAGTTCCCAGTTCCCAGTTCCCAGTTCCCAGTTCCCAGCTTTATCCCCCAAGTTAGGCACGGCATCGGTGGCGAATGGGGTTGACCTAGGTGAGATAAAGTCTAAATTGTCCGCGATTTTTAGCAGGGACTAACAAATGGCGGATCGCCACGAACAGGTTAGAAAACGGATTGATGCGCTCTACGATATGCTGGTTGAGCATGACGACTATGGCGAAATGAAGATTGACTTCAGGATTCTGAAAAAGGGTCAGACGGAAGTGATCGTCCATTGCGGCAAGCAATACCGCTATGTCGTCGATAGTTCCGGGAGCTGATTGAAGGATTAATACTAGTCGGGGTGGTTCCGGCGCGATAGCTGGTGTGATGAATGTGATTTCCCGCAATCCCTCCGAATCCGGTGGTGAGCGGGAAGTGGCCGTCGAAAATATGGATGACACAACCTCTGCTTCCATCAGCACGGCTGGTGATATTGTTTTCGAAGACGACAAAAGCCGCACCACGGTTACCCTGCTCGAAGCCGCCCTGACGTTCCGCGATCAGTCTCATGTCGGCCGCTACCTCGATCAGCTCCGCCGCATGGCAAAGTGAACGTTGGCTTGAAAAAGCGATCAGATGTGGTACTTAGATGAAGTATGAATAATGCCAGTCCATTCAAAACGTTGCGATTCCACCCATTGCGGGTGCGGATGTCGCTGCTGGTGCTGGCGGTCTTTATGGGCGCGCTCTTTTTCAGTTGTGTCTGTGGCCCGTACTGCGGAGACCGTCTTGGGCAGGATGGGCCAGTGCAACAGATCGTTGCCGAGAACAGCGGGTGTTGCGCGTCTTGTGCGCCTGTGGGAGAACCGGTCCGTAACTGCTGTTGTTCCCATGAGCCGGATTCTACGTGCGGCTTAACTGACCTTTCGGATTTCCTGCTTCCCCGGTCTGATTCGGAAAGCCAGTTTAAAATGCTGAAACAGGTTGCTGTACTTGTTGAGCGTATCGCGCCGCCCAATGCAAACTTTCTGTTTGACCGCAGTCCGCACCTCGTTGCGGGTGCGGCGAACGGTCCTCCCGTATACCTCCGTTTAGAAATCCTTCTGATTTGATTCCGCAGCCCCGATGGCTTGCCGCGCGAACGATGTTGCGTTCCCGCGCGGTTCTTCAGGTGTTGTAAATCAATCAGGAGTATCGATGAAAAAAATAGTATGGCTGTTGTGCGGCACGCTGCTGTCCGCATCAGCACAGGAATATGGGGAGCCATCCAATCTAGGTTCCTCCGAAAAACCCAAACTCACCCTCGATCAGGCGCTTGTGCTGGCCCGGGAATATTCGCCGGAACTCAAGGCCGCGCATCTGCAGGCGCAGGCGGCCGGAGAGGCGGTGTATGCAGTCGGGCGCTGGAAAAATCCCGTGCTGGATTTGAAGAGCGAAAAAATCGGCGGCGATTATGAGGGCACTGAGAGTGCCAATTATTCCGCCATGTTGAGGCAGACCTTTGAGCGTGGCGGTAAACGCAGACATGCCCGGTTGGTGGCCGAAGAATCGGTGGGTATCGCTTTCCATGAGCAGGCCGGGAAGGAGCTGGCGCTGCTGGCGGAAGTCCATCAGGCCTTCATCGAAGTGCTGGCCCAGCAGGAAACCGAAACGGTGCGGGCGGAGCAGGAGCAGCTGGGACGCACCTTTGTCGAGGTGGCCAAACGCCGGTTCGAAGCGGGGCGCAGTTCCGAACTGGATCTGGTGGAGGCCGAACTGGCGTTGGAGGAAATCAAGCTTTTCCAGACCAAGTGCTTCGGTGATTTGGAGGCCGCGCGTATTCGGCTGGCTTCGCTTATCGGGATTCCGGAACCGGAAATGGACGAGCTGACCGGCGATTACTATATCCTCCCGGTGGTTGAAGATGCGGTTGTCGCCGATACGCACCCGGCGTTGCGGCGGCTGAATGCCGCGATTGCGGCGGAGCGCGCGCGGGCCGCCTGGGCGAAGTCGACCGACGCCGCCGATATTACACTGGGAGCCGGATACAAGCATGATGCGGGCGACGAGACCGGTTCCTTTATGTTTGGTGTCTCTATGCCGCTCGTTTTTGTGCGGAGCGGAAAGGCGGCCCAGACTGCCGCGCTGACCCGAGTCGATGCGCTGACGACGCAATACAAAGAGCTCCGCCGGAAGCTGCAGGAGGAGCTTTCGGTGCTGGCCGCTGTCTATCAACGCGCGAAGCGCGAAGCGGAAATGACGCGCGACCGACTGATTCCCCGGGCGGAGAAGGCCTACGAGCTGAGTAAGGCCGGCTATGACGCCGGACGTTTTTCATGGCTCGAGCTGATCAGTACCCAACAGTACCTCACGGAAATCCGTGTGCGCCGCATCGAAGCTCTTAAATCGGCCCATCAGGTGAGGGCCGAAATTACCCGGTTTTTACAGGAAGGAATCAATTAAAGGATTTCATTATGGCTGATTTATCAAAAACGGTGGCGGATATTCCTTCCGCCCGACAAAAGAAAAAAGGGCCGGGCCGGTGGAAGCCCGTTTTACTGGCGGTCGCGGTTCCGCTTGGATTGATCGCGGTGCTTTGGTTTGTGTTTCGGGAGCAGCTGGTGCATGCGGTGCCGGTTGAAACCGGTCGTGTGATCCTGCTTGAACAGGAGGGCACTGTTTCATCCGGCGCACAGGCGGGCGCGGCGGAAATGATGTTTCAGGCTTCGGGCTGGGTAGAGCCCAGCCCATGGCAGATTGATCTGGCTTTTAAAGTCAGTGGCTTTGTCGAGCAGGTGTTCGTCAAAGAAGGTGAAGTGGTTACCAACGGACAGATTGTTGCCACGCTCGATCCGGCCGACGCGCAATTTGAACTGGCCGCCGCCGAAAGCCGGGTTCAGGCAGCACAGAAAAAACTGGTTGCCGCCACCGCCCGCCTCACCGGCCGGCGGGACACGTGGGAGCGCTATTCTAAAACCGATCCGAATGCCATCGCGCTCAACGAACGCGAAAAGGCGAAGCAGGTTTTTCTCGAAGCCGAAGCTGAAGAACAGGTCGCCCGCGCCACCCTTAACGTGGCCATAGTCGAGCGTGATGCCGCCCGGCTTGCACTGGACCGGACGACGGTTCGGGCGCCCATGAGCGGCATTGTTCTGCGCAGGTATGCCAACCCCGGTGACAAGCGCATGACCGGTGCGGATGATGCACACAGCAGTGACATCGTCTCCATCTACGATCCGGAACAACTGCAGGTACGTGTGGATGTTCCAATTGCTGAAGCGGGCAAAATGACCGTCGGCCAACCCTGTCGCATTACCACGGCCATGCTGCCGGGACAGATCTTCGAGGGACGCGTCACGGGAATTATCGGTGAAGCCGACCTGCAGCGGAATACCCTGCAGGCAAAAGTTAAAATTGATGATCCGGATGTGCGGCTGCGTCCGGACGTGCTCTGCCGGGTGGAATTCTGGAAGGCGGCGTCCGCGATAGACGCCGGCACCGCTTCGTCAGGCAGTCACGCGCTGTGGATTCCGGTCGGAGCGCTGCAGTCCGATGCACTGGAGCAGGAGATCTGGGTGGTCGACCCGCTGACCCACACCGCGCACAAACGGAGTGTAGAACTGACTTCATCGGTCCGCGCCGGATTCCGGCAGGTCGCCGAGGGCGTGCGGGCAAATGAAGTGATTGTTTTAACAGGAAAAGGAGCGCTTGAAGAAGGCGCACGCGTGAAAGAGGTCACCCAATGAACGATGTAATCATCCGCTGCAGGAAGCTTTCGAAGCATTATAAAAAAGGTATCCAGACCGTTACGCCACTGGCGGACCTTGACCTCGATGTAAAGCGTGGTGATTTCCTGGCCCTGATGGGCCCGTCCGGCTCCGGAAAAACTACGCTGTTGAATCTGGTGGCCGGCATTGATCAGCCCAGCGAGGGCCTGTTGGAGGTCTGCGGTGAAGATATCAGCACCCTGTCGCGCAGCCGGCTGGCGAGGTGGCGGGCGGAGCATGTTGGATATATTTTCCAGCTCTACCATCTCGTGCCGGTTTTGACGGCCTTCGAAAATGTGGAGCTTCCGCTGCTGCTGAGCGATATGTCGCGCCGGGATCGGCGAGAGCGCGTGGAAAATACATTGGCCCTGGTCGGGCTGGGGGAGCGGATGCATCACTATCCGCGCGAACTTTCCGGCGGACAGGAACAGCGCGTGGCGATCGCGCGCGCGCTGGTGGCTTCGCCCGGACTGCTGGTGGCCGACGAACCGACCGGCGATCTGGACCGGGAAGCGGCCAACGCCGTATTGGATCTGCTGCACCGGCTGGTAAACGAATTCGGCAAAACCATCGTTATGGTCACGCACGATCCGCGCGCGGCTGAAAAAGCGGACCGCCTGCTTCATCTTGAAAAAGGGCGGCTCCTCGAAGCGGAGGCAACATGAAATCGAGATTTCACGTGAATGATGAACTCCGAACAGGGAATGACGAATTTCGAAGGAATTTCCTTCGGCGATCTGCGGTTCCATGTTCGTTATTCGATATTCTTGGCAGCAAGTGCTAACTGGAGAACTCAAATGATCCCAAAACTATTTCGATTGTTAGCACTTGCTGCCAAGCAGTTGATCCGGCACCGCGTTCGCACTCTGCTGACTCTGCTGGGTGTTGCGTCGGGCATGTTTCTGTTTACCACGGTGCAGACTATGCAGCGGTCGCTCGATAAGGCCACCCGTCTGCGCGCGTCGGATACCACGCTGGTGGTGTACCGGGAAAACCGGTTCTGCCCGGAAACCAGCCGACTGCCGGAGTATTACCTGGACGAAATCATGCGCATCCCCGGAGTGCGTGAAGTGATTCCGATCAAAATCAACGTCAGTAACTGCGGCGCGAGCCTCGACGTGATTACGTTCCGGGGAGTCCCCGAAGAGCGCCTGTCAAACTATGCGCCCGAAATGCAGATGGTGGATGGATCGTTCGACGCCTGGCGCAAGCGCGATGACGGTGCGCTGGTCGGAAAAGAGCTGGCCGCCAAACGCGGACTCAAGCCGGGTGATGCGTTTGAGGCCGCCGGCGTTCGTGTGGTGGTGTGCGGCATTGTCGATTCGCCGCTGCCGCAGGATAACAGCGTGGCGTATGTCCACCTTCCGTTCCTGCAGCAAACCACCAAACACGGCCTTGGTATCGTGACGCAGTTTAATGTGCGCGTACATGCCGGCGAAGACCTCGAAGCCGTATCGAAGGCGATTGACGAACGGTTCCGCAGTGAAACGGAACCGACTTCAACGCAGCCGGAAAAAGCTTTCTTTGCCCAGACCGCGCGCGAGCTGATTGACCTGATCGGCTTTACCCGCTGGATCGGACTCGGAGCGGTGGTGGCTGTGCTCGGGCTGATCGGAAATGCCGTTCTCCTGATTGTGCGGGGCCGTGTTCGGGAAAACGCCATCCTGCAGACGGTCGGATTTCCCGGCGTGGCAGTGGGCTATCTGGTGGTCTGCGAAGGCGCCCTGCTCGGTATTGGAGGCAGCGTGCTCGGTGTCGGGCTGGCCTCGCTGTTTTTACAGCTGCGCGGACTATCCTTCGGCAACGAAGGGCAGGTTATGGCCTTGCTGCCGGATGCTTCCATTATCTTTACCGGAATGGGCCTGGCGCTCCTGCTCGGCATGGTGGCCTCGCTGGTTCCGGCCTGGACCGCAATGCATCGTCCCATTGTAGAAAGCTTGAGAGGATGAAATGTTTGAAACCGCAAAAGAACGCAAGGAACGCAAAGGTCGGGCAGGAGTCCTCCGTAGCCATTTTGCGCTCTATGCGTTCTTTCGCGGTTAATTAACTGATCCCGATAATAAAGGAATAAAAAAATATGTTACCTTTTGGATATGCCATTCGAAATCTGCTGCGCGATCCGTCGCGGCTTGTGCGGGCCGTACTGGGCAGTGCGCTTGTTGTGCTGATGGTTATGGTGGCGGCAGCCATCAATAACGGAATGACCGGCGTGCTCTCGGCTTCGGGTTCCGATGAGAACGTTATTCTGCTCGGTGCGGGAAGTGAAGAGAGTGTGTTGCGAAGCGAAATTTCCGACCGCACCGCAGGCATTGCCGAAACCAGCCTGACCGGGCTCAAGGAGGTGGCCGGCATCCGCGCGGTCTCTCCGGAAATCCACCAGATGATTCTGCTGGGCATTGATGCCGACGATCAGAAGCAGGCGTTTATTCGCGGGGTAACCAACCACTCACTGATGGTGCATGAACGCGTTTCAGTCATGTCCGGTAGCTTTTTAAGGCCGGGCCACATCATGGTAGGCCGGCTGGCCTGGCGGCGTTTAGGACTGCCGGAAGAAGCCCTGCAGCCCGGAAAGGAAATATGGATCGAAGACGTTCGCATGAAAATTGCCGGCATCTTTTCCGCTCCGGGAACGGTGATGGAATCCGAAATCTGGATGGATATTAATGACGTGCGTTCGCTGAGCCTGCGCGAGCACCTGAGTTGTGTTGTGCTGCGGCTGGATGACGGCGATTTTGCCGACGTTGATCTCTTTACCAAGCAGCGGCTGGACCTTGAACTATCGGCCTTGCTGGAGAGCGAATACTTTGCGCGGATTGCCGCCTTTTACGCGCCGATTCGCGGCATGACCTGGATGACGGCGCTGCTGATTGCGGTCGGTGCACTGCTCGGCGGACTCAATACGCTGTATGCCGCTTTTGCGCCGCGCATCCGCGAAATCGCCACCCTGCAGGCGATAGGCTATGGCCGGCGCGCCATCCTGTTTTCGCTGGTGCAGGAATCCACCATCGCCAGCCTGTGCGGTGCGGTGGTTGCATCGCTGGCGGCTATCGGGTTGCTCGACGGGATTGCGGTTTCGTTTTCGATCGGCAGTTTTATTCTGCGGGTATCCCCCTCGGTGGCCGCGGCCGGACTGTTGACCGGGCTTGGGCTTGGGCTGATCGGGGCTCTTCCGCCCGGGCTGCGCTGCCTGCTGCCGCCCTTGCCGAGTGCGCTGCGCTCGTCGGGATAATCTAATACTCCGAGCTCATGGAGCTCGGCTACAGAAAGAAGATTGTGTAGCCGCGACCCCTGATCGCGGAAAACGGAAAAGACAAAGGAATGAAAATGAATAAAACAACGATACTCACGTTAGCAGCAATGGCCGTTCTGTCGGGCTGCGGAAAACAGACCGAAACAAAAGAGGCGTCTGCAGTTGACGTCCCGCCGGTATTTGTTTTGCAGCCCATCGATGGAACCCCTGTGCCCATTCCCGAAGCCCGTACCCAATTCAAGGCGGGCGAAAAGGTCATACTGACGGGCCTTATTATGGGTGTTCCCCATCCGTTTGTGGAAGGCCGCGCGGTTTTTGTTCTTGGCGATGAAGGATCGCTGGTTCCCTGTGACATGAAAGGCGATGATCATTGCCCGGCACCTTGGGATAACTGCTGCGATCCGGGCGATGTCAAAGCTGCCGGAACGGTCACGGTTCAGGTTCTGGGTGATGATGGAAAGCCGTTGCGCACTGGACTGAAAGGCGTCAATGGGCTGGCTGAACTCAGCCGCGTAACCGTTGCCGGAACTGTGGCCCCAAACTCCTCGCCGGAAGCCTTCATCATCAACGCCGACGCCATCCATATCGGTGTTCGCTGATCCGGAGTTCCAGCTTGCTGCGAAAGGACGGTTCCAGCTGGCCGGGCTTTAAGTCTCGAATACCCCGAATTATGCCCTGTGTAGAATGTTAGTTCACCCAAAGTTTTTTGCCGAAGGGCATTGACCTAATTTAGATAATATCTAGATTAATCGCAACTTTCGGCACTTAAGTACCGAAGGTAAATGCCGCCGGGAGGAGCCCGGGGCCTGAACAACAATGGGTGAATCAGGAATGGTTCCGGTTCTGTGGGGGAACGGTGCTATGGGAAAAGTTTGGGCGCACAGCATCAAGCGCTGTGCAGTGTTAGCTATATGGCTGCTTGCGGGAACGTACGTCGCGGCGGCCCGAGTTGATGAGATGAGCGATGCGGAACAGCTGAAGCAGTGGGCACACGCCGGACTCGACAGTCTGGAGTGGGGGTTGCTGCTGGAGGCCGAAGGCGCTTATGCCGAGACGGGCGGTGACAGCGGGAGCGATCTGGTGCTCGCCACGGTTGAATTTACCATGGATGCGGCGGTGAACGATTGGCTCAGCGGCCATGTCGGCCTGCTCTGGGAAGAGGACGATACCGAGGAAAATAATCTCGACGAAGCGTTCATTACAGTTGGTAACGCATTTTATGCTCAGGCCGGCCGCTTTTATCTGCCGGTTGGCAACTTTGAGTCCGCGTTTCTCTCTGATCCGTTGACGCTGGAGCTGGCGGAGATCAATAAGAGCTCGGTTATGGTCGGCTACGCAAATGAGTGGTTTGATGTCAGCGTTGGCGCGTTTAAGGGCGATGTTGATGGCGGAGCGACCAATACGGTTATTGAAGATTGTTATGCCGCCATCAACTTTGCTCCGTCGGAAATGGTCCAGCTCGGCGCCTATTATCTGTCGGACATTCTTGAAACCGACACGTTGTCTGAAAGCGGCTTCAGCATGGAAGCCGACTATGAAAAGCAGGGCGGTGCCGGCGCCTATCTGAATGTCTTTGTCGGACCGGCCATGTTTAACGCTGAACTTGTGACTGCTCTGGATGAAGTCTCCGCCGGCAAAACGCCGATGGCATATAATCTCGAAGCATCTGTCGGTTTTATGAATGACTGGACTGCCGGGATCAAATACGAAGAATCTGAAGATATCGACCTGTACGAAGCCGGCTGCGGTGCCGTGATCTTTTACGGCTTCCACGAAAATGCAGCCGTTGGTTTGGAATATATGCGGCTGCAGCCGGAAGACAAGAGTGAGGATGATACCGACCTCGTGACGGTTCAGCTCACTTTGGAATTTTAATTGGAAAAGAAGGATTGGCCTGAAGCTCAAGGAACTTAAAAAAGGCGAAGCAGGGGTCGTTACTAAATTTGATACGGACGACCAGAGCTGCCGCCGGGAACCTTCTGGAGTGGGCAGGCGGAATAGCTTAAAGGACTTAACATGAAAACAGTAACCCTGGCTGACACCGACATCAGCAAAATCTACCGAATTGTTGGCTTCGAAGACCCAACCTCCGCGTATGCCGACAAATTGCGCCGCATGGGCTTTATTCCGGGGACGTCGATTGAACAGATCCAGGGAGCATCCCATGATCCGTTGCTTTTCTTTGTTCGCGGCGGGCGGGTTGCCCTGCGGAAAAATGAGTCCAAAGCAATTCTCGTGGAGGAAGTCTAATGAGCCACGATATCAAAAACATTGCCATTGCCGGAATCCCGAACTCCGGCAAGACCACACTGTTTAACGCCCTGACCGGAAGCTCGCAGCGCGTGGGCAACTGGCCGGGCGTAACGGTTGAAAAAGTCGAAGGCGCGATGGAGCTGAACGGGCAAAAAGTCATCGTGGCCGACCTGCCGGGCACCCACAACCTGAGCCCGGACACCGAAGATCAGAAAGTGGCTGAACGCGTTATCCGCGACGGCGAATTCGACCTGATTCTGAACGTAGTCGATGCGAGCCACCTGGAGCGCAATCTCTACCTGACGCTCGACCTGAAAGAGCGCACCAACCAGATCGTGGTGCTGTTGAATATGGTGGACGTGGCCGAAAAAGAGGGGCTGGAAATCAACATCGAGCACCTCGAAAAGAAGCTCGGCCTGACCATTATTCCGGTTTCCGCGATCGACAAAGAAAGCGTGCAGGCCGCCGTCAGAAAACTGCAAAAAACCAAGCTGCCGCCGCACAGCGAACACCTCTCCCAAACGGAGGTCATGGATACCGTCGCGAAATATGCGCACATCGACGATCTCTGTTCGCAGGCCGTTGACGAACAAACCGACCGTCGCGCCAGTGTGACCAGCAAAGTTGACCGGATCGTGCTGAACAAATTTGCGGCGGTTCCCATCTTCCTGCTCGCGATGTTCCTCATGTTCTGGCTCGCGATCGGCATGGGCTCGGCCTTCATCGATTTCTTCGACATCATCGGCGGACTGCTGTTTGTCGACATTCCGGCTGCTGCGCTTGAGGCTGTTAATGCACCAAACTGGCTGCTGACCTTTATCGGCGCCGTTGGAGCGGGTGCGCAGACGGTGGCGACTTTTGTCCCCGTGGTCTTCTTTATGTTTCTGGCTCTGGCCATTCTTGAGGATCTCGGCTACATGGCGCGCGTCAGCGTGGTGGCCGACCGCTTCATGCGCAAACTCGGTCTGCCCGGAACGGCATTTATTCCAATGATTACCGGCTTCGGCTGCACCGTACCTGCGGTCATGGCCGCCCGGACCCTGACGACCCGACGCGACCGGTTCATGACCATTTTCATGGCGCCGTTTATGTCGTGCGGCGCGCGTCTGCCGGTGTATGCCCTGTTCTGCGCGGCGTTGTTCAAAGAGGGCTCGGCCCTGATGGTATTCCTGATCTACCTCTCCGGTCTGTTCATGGCAATCCTCACCGGCCTGACCTTGAAGGGAACCCTGTTCAAAGGAACGCCCTCCTATTTTGTGATGGACCTGCCGCTCTACCATGCGCCGCGCCCTTCAGCCATCTTCCGCTATGCCTGGCTGCGCCTGAGCAGCTTTGTAAAAAAAGCCGGCTCCATTGTGGTGGTTGCAGTCTGTGTATTGACGCTGCTCGACTCCATCGGCATCGAAGACAAAAAGGTTAGTTTTGGAGACACGACACCGGAAAGCAGCCTCCTGGCTCACACCGGCAAATCCGTCAGCCCGGTCTTTGAGCCGATGGGTATCTCCAACGACAACTGGCCGGCCTCCGTCGCCCTCTTCACCGGCCTCTTCGCGAAAGAGGCCATTGTTGGAACACTCAACTCGCTGTATGCCTCCATGGACGATGCGGCGGCCGCAGAAGAGGAAGGCGAAGAGGAGGGTGGACTCGATATTAAAGGAGCCGTGATCGAAGCATTCGGTACGATCCGGGACGGAGTTGCCGGACTTTTTGCTTCCATCGACCTGCTCGGACTCGGCTTGATTTCCGAAGACGCGGAAACCATTCAGGAAGAGATCGGTGCCGATGACCGCGTCTACGCAAACATCGCCCAGCGATTCAGCAAGGTCTCCGCCTTTGCATACCTGCTCTTCGTGCTGATGTATTTCCCGTGCCTCGCCGTAATCGGAGCTGCGCGCAAAGAGATGGGCGGCTTCTTCGCCGGGATCATGGCGACCTATTCCACCCTGCTCGCCTGGGGGGTTTCCACACTGTTTTATCAGGTCGCTGAAGGACACAACCCGCTGTTTATCGTCGCTTCAATAGCCGTTCTCAGCGTGACCTACGGCGGCCTCAGCCTCCTGGGAAAAATGGAACGCACCAAGGTGGAAGCCTAAAGAAGCGTCATTCAGGTTTCCAGTGATTGATGCATAGACACTCGATAGAGCGGTGGAAGACGAGCCACGATTTTACGGTGGACCACTCGATGGGCGAGCGCCGGTCGAAAATTGTGCTTGGTTTGACCGCGGTTACGATGGTGGTCGAGATTATCGCGGGCACGATCTTCGGCTCCATGGCGCTGCTGGCTGATGGATGGCACATGATGACGCATGTCGCTGCCTTTGCTATTACGCTCTTTGCCTATTCCTTTGCCCGGAAGCATAAAGATAATCCGGACTACAGCTTCAGCACCGGCAAGGTCGGCGTGCTCGGCGGCTTCGCCAGCGCGGTGGCGCTCGGGACCGTTGCGCTGATGATGGTGATGGAGTCGATCGAGCGCTTCTTTTCGCCGCTCGAAATCCAGTTTGATCAGGCGATCATGGTGGCCGTGGTCGGACTGATTGTGAACGGCGCAAGCGTCTTCCTGCTGCACGACCACCATGGCCATGACCTCGGGCACGAACATCATCATGACCATGATGAGCATCATCACCATCATGATCACAATCTGATGGCAGCCTATTTCCATGTGCTGGCCGATGCACTGACTTCACTTCTTGCAATTGCCGCACTGCTGATCGGCAAGTGGCTGGGGTGGCAATGGCCCGATCCGGCGATGGGGATTGTCGGCGCGCTGGTCATTATGAAATGGGCGGTCGGCCTGATGAAGCAGAGCAGCCGCATCCTGCTTGACGGCAGCGCCAACGAGGCGCAGCGCCAGGCTGTAAAGGAGTCCATCGAGTCCGACGGCGATGCGATGGTTGCAGACCTGCACATCTGGAATGTCAGCCCGCAGCATTCCGCGGTACTGCTTTCCGTTGTTGCGCTCAATCCGCTGGCTCCGCAGGAATACAAAGAGCGCCTGGCAGCCGTCGGCTCCTTTGCCCATATGTCGGTGGAAGTCAATCGCTGTACGGGTGCGGAACTGTAAGCCTGCTTATTGCAGATCGTTCAGGTGCAGCTCCAGCGCCCGAACGGAAATAATGATTTCGCGGGTGGAAACGCCGAGCGAGCCGATGAGCAGCAGACTGGAGATCCCGAGAATCTGCATCGCGCGGATCAGATAGAGCCGCTGGTGTTGTAAGCATCAGATGGCTCAGGTGGTTCCAGTTTGTGCCGGCTCCGGTGGGGTCAGCTGTTGCCGGCAACCTGTGCGTTGATGAAGGCGACCAGCTCTTCAAGGCTTTCGTCGGAGGCTCGGGCGACATCCTTGAGGCGGGCATATTTGCCGACGGTGTTAAAGACGACGGGATTGTTGAGGTTTGCGAACACGCGGTTACGCCGGATCAGCTGTTCCTTGATGTGCGGATGGGTGTTGACGATGTCCGCGATTTTATCTTCGCCGGTAAACATGGTTTTCCGTGCTCCTATTTCTTTGGCTTAAACATGGTGGCAACCTCGGGATTCTTTTCGCCGAAGCGCTCGGCGAGCTGGCGGGCAATTTTGCCGCGCTCCACGCCGCGCGCTTCCTGGTCTTTCGCAAACTGGTAGGCGGCGAAAAGGGCGGACGGACCGATCTCGGAGGCAAAGTGACCGATGCCCTGATTCCAGGCCAAGAGCTCAAACAGCTCGTCGAATTCGGCAATCGTTACACCGATGGAATAGGCCTTGACCAGCTCGCGCACCGCCTGCCGCATCCGCCCGGCGCCGACCCCGTTGGCCAGCGAAAGCAGCAGCCGCGTCTTCATGTCGAGCGCCGGGTTTTCCTGTCCCCAGATCAGTTCCCAAAAGTTGACGGCCACGTCGGCCATCTTGGGATCGACGCGGTTAAAGTTGACGATCGCCGTCGGCTTGAGCGGCATGTCCATGCCGCCGGGCAGATCCGGCTCCGCAACCGTTTGGCGGAAAAAGTAAACGCGGTATTCGGTTTTGGAAGCTTTATCCGTGTGATGTTCGTAGCCCATATCGGCCAGCGCGGAATAGAGCGGAATCGGCTCAAAGCTCTGCACCACGCAAAGCCCTTCGCCCGCAGCTTTGTTCTGCGCTTTTTTCAGGATGGCGGGCAGAAAGTTTCCTTTCAGTTGCCGTACATCCTGGATTTCAAATTCGTCCTTGCGCTCTAACCAGTCGGGAGTGTTCTGCATGTCGTTGTCCTTTGTGTTGCCGGGTTGCTGACTCTGTTTTTCTCAGTTGCGTGTGAGATTAAACAGAAAGATGGCCGCCCGGCCTTGATATGGATCAAGCTGCCGCAAATGGGTTTAATTGTATTGAGCCATTCGTCACGGATTATTCGTTAAGTTCAGGGTTCGGGTTGAAAGGGCTTCGGTTTCTCCGGCGTGGTGGCTGATGTAGAGACACAGGGTCGGCCGCGCTTTGAGTTCTGTATGGAGCAGCTGCAGGGCCTGTGCTTTTGCGGCGCGATCGAGGCCGGTCATCGGTTCATCGAGCAGCAGCAGGTCGGGCTCAACCGCCAGCGCGCGGGCGAGCGAAACACGGTGTGCCATGCCGCCGGACAGCTCGCCGGGCCAGGCGTCGGCGGCATCGGAAAGGCCGAGCTTTTCAAGATAGCAACGGGCCTGTTTTGCCGCCGCCGGCTTGCCGAGGCCTAGATTTTCCAGAGGAATCAGAATGTTCTGCAGCGCGGTGCGCCACGGCAGCAGGCGCGGCTGCTGAAAAGCCATGCCGATGCATCTTGCGTTGCATTCCACGGTTCCGTGCTGCGGCTGAAGCAGTCCGGCCACAATCCGCAGCAGCGTGGTTTTGCCGACACCGCTGGGGCCGTCGATGGCAATAACTTCCCCAGCCTCCGCCCGTAGACTTACGCCATCGAGCACGGTGCGACCGTTGAAGCTGTGGCTGACATTCGTTAATTCGATAGAAGGTTTCATTGGAATTTTTGACCGGATCATTGGATGACAGGATTATTTCCTGCTCCAACTGCATCCCAATCATTCTGTCCTAATTGTTCTGTTTAAGTTTTCCAGCGGTAGGCGCGTTTCTGCAGCGGGCGCAGCACGGCAAATTCGAGGGTAACGGCGAGCAGGAGGGCGAGCAGCGCCCAGGCGGTCATGCGGGCGGTTTCGAGGCTGCGCGCACTGTTGGAGAGCGCGGCGCCGATGCCGGCATTGGCGCCGAACACTTCGGCAAGAATCACCACGCGCACCGCCCCGCAGCCGATCTGGGCGGCGCCGGCGAGGATGGCGGGCATGACGGCGGGCAGGATCAGGTGCCGCAGGCGGGCGCTGCGGCGGAGCTGATAGAGGCGGGCCATTTCGAGCAGGTCGGCATCAATGGCGGCGCAGCCTTTGAGCACATTGATATACATGACCGGCCAGAGGATCAGTGCGCCGAAGAGGACGATCATCGGCGTGCCCATGCCGAGCGCATACATCAGAATAACAACAACGATCACGGGCGGAACGCTCATGCAGAGCCAGCGGAGCGGTTCGAGAAGCTGTTCGATGCGGCGCTCAAAGGCGGCGGGCAGCGCGAGGGCCATGCCGACGGGCGCGGCCAGTGCAAGCATCAGGCCGAGTCGCAGCAGGCTGATGCCGAGATGCTGCCGGGATGCCGGTTCCGCAATCATGGTGCCGAGCGCTTTAAAGGTGGCGGCGGGGGTGGCGAGTACCAGCGGGCCGACAGCGCCGGCAACGCCCTGCCAAAGCGCCAGCAACAGGATAAGCCCAGCCACGATCCAGATAGGTAGAGTTTTGTTCATGAATGGATAATTAACCGCAAAAGAACGCGGAGAACACGAAAAATGATCATGTCGAGTGGTCTTTGCGTTCCTTACGTTCTTTCGCGGTTTCAATCAATGGCTGGATGGCCAGTAGAAGGCGGAGTTGGGCTGGACGTCGCCGTAGGTTTGGGGATCGGCTTCGCGCAGCAGTTGGATGAACTGTTCGATCTGCGGGCGGGCTTCAGCGGCAGTGCGCGGGGCGATATAGCTTCGCTGTGCGGCGGCTTTTATGCCGGCGGCAACGGCAGGATTGTTGCGGGCGGAATCTTGCCGCAGCGCGGCTTCGGCGGGATCTTTTATGCACCACTGGACGGCGGCGGCATAGGCTTGCCAGAAAGCCTTCAGCGTGGCTTCGTCTTTGGAAAATTTTCCGATGGCTGCAACGCCTGCAATGGGCAGGGGCGATTCTTTACCTACGTCGGCGTTCCACGCATCCTGCAGGTTGACGGCGTCGTAGAGTTTGGGGATTCCGTTCTTACCGGATTTCTGAAGGAGGATGGAGCCGTGCGGATCGGCGACGAGCGCGGCCTCGACCCGCCCGCCGGCCAACAGGTTGGCGGCATCGCGTGAGCTGGCGGCATAGCGGAAGGTGAGGTCGGCGGCGGAGAGGTTCGACGTTTTTTCAATGACGCTGCGGAAGAGCAGGTCGGGCATTTCGCCTTTAAAGGGCACGGCGACGGTTTTGCCTTTCAGGTCCGCCAGTGTTTGGATTTCGGGATTGGAGCTGAGCACATGCAGCACGTTGCCGAGCGAAAGGCCGATCATTCTGAGTGGCACGCCTTTGGAATTCATGGTCACGGCCCCGACGGTGTGCATGCCGACGGCGTCCGCCTTTTCGCTGAGGATGATCGCACGCATTTGTTCCGGGGTTTTCCACGGCACAAATTCGATCTGCATTCCCTGTTCTTTCAGCGGCTGGGTTTCAACCATGTGCAGCACGGGCAGGGCCAGCAGACCTTCCGCCGGGGCGCTGACACGTATGTTCCGGAGCGGCTCTCCCGCTAGGGCTCCCCATACGAAAGCGAAGGTCGCGATACCATTCAGTTTCATCCATTTTTTCAAAACGATTCTCCTAAGCAGGGTTCAATGCGGTCTGGATAGTAGCGTGAACGGCCCTTGTTTACAGGGAGAACTTATAAAAATTAGGCGCGCCTAAAACCCGCGCAATGAGCGGGTTGCTCCAATAGTCGATAAAAAGTTATCGAAAGGGGTTGCGTCCATTTTCCATGTGGCGTACAAGGCTCGCTCGCTTGCGTTAATTAGATTTTGTATAAATAGCGCGCGCGGGTTTTCATAATTCCGCGCAGGGCAGAGGACGAGATACAGATGGCAGAAGAACGGGTAAAAAACAGGTGGCTCATTGCTGCGTCAGCGGTGGGCATTCATATTTCAATCGGATCCATTTATGCCTACTCGGTGATGACGAAGCCGGTGGCAGACATTATGGGCTGTGACTACAGCAAGGTGAAGATAGCCTTTTCCGTGGCCATCTTTTTCCTGGGGCTGGCGGCCGCGTTCCTTGGACACTTTGTTGAAAAACATGGTCCGCGCAAGGCGGGCATGCTGGCCGCCGGTTTTTACGGGTTGGGCATCATCGGCACCGGGCTGGCCGTGGCGCTGAAATCCATGCCGCTGTTTTATGTGACCTATGGCGTGATGGGCGGCATCGGCCTAGGCGTCGGCTATATCACGCCGGTTTCAACGCTGGTGAAGTGGTTTCCCGACAAGCGTGGATTGGCGACGGGGCTGGCCATTATGGGCTTCGGCTTTGCTTCGATGATTTTCGGGCCGCTGATGTCGAAAATGTTTATGGCCGGAGTGGATGCGGACGGGCATGTGCTGCACACTGCGGCATCGGTGTCGCGCACGTTTTATATTCTGGGCGCGGTTTATCTCGCGGTAATTTTTGCTTCGGCGCAGTATCTCGAAGCCCCGCCGAAGGGATGGCTTCCGAAAGGGTTCGACCCGAACGCGAAAACGGATGAGGGCACCGTGAAGAAGGTGCCGGATCTCGCCCAGTTGACGGCAAACGAAGCGGTGAAAACCCGCCGCTTCTACTACATGTGGCTGATGCTCTTCATTAACATCACCTGCGGCATCGCGGTGATTTCAGTCGCCTCGCCCATGGCGCAGGAAGTGGCCGGGCTGTCCGAAATCCAGGCCGGCTTCATGGTCGGCCTGATGGGCCTGTTCAACGGTGCGGGCCGTATCGGCTGGGCCTCGGTTTCCGACCACATTGGCCGGCCGATAACGTATATCCTGTTTTTTGTCATCCAGATATTTGCCTTCACCCTGCTGCCGCAGGTCTCCCACGCGATATTTTTTCAGGCGGTGATTTTCCTGATCCTGACCTGCTACGGAGGAGGATTTTCCTCGGTTCCCGCTTTTCTCGGCGATCTGTTCGGTACAAAGCAGCTGGGCGCCATTCACGGATACACGCTCACCGCCTGGGCGGCGGCCGGGGTGGTCGGCCCGCAGCTGGTGACCTTTGTCAAGTCGCTGACCCACTCGGATGATGCGGCCGCATATTACGCCAACACGCTTTATATTTTTGCAGGCCTGTTCGCCGTTGCCATGGTGATCAGCCTGCTGATGGTGCTCGATATTCGTTCGAAACGAAAAACGCTGCCACTGGCGATGGAAAGCCAGATGGCATAGCCGGGGACAAGGGTGTTCTAATCCGGGGAAGAACAACACTTGAAACCAAAGGAGAACGCAGAGCAATGACAACAGAAAAAGCATGGAACGGGTTCCGGAGTAATGACTGGAAAGGAACGGTGGATGTTCGGGATTTTATCCAGAGCAACTATACCCCCTACGAGGGCGATGCGGCGTTTCTGGCGCCGGCAACCGAGGCCACCACGACGCTGTGGGAAAAGGTGTCGGAACTGATGAAAAAGGAGCGCGAAAAGGGCGTACTCGATGCGGATACGGAGCTGCCGTCCACCATCATCTCCCACGCGCCGGGCTACATTGAAAAGGCCCTCGAAACGATCGTCGGCCTGCAGACCGATGCCCCGCTCAAACGCGCCATCATGCCCAACGGCGGTCGCCGCATGGTGGAGGTCGGGCTCGAAGCCTACGGCTACAAGTTTGATGATCAGGTAAATGATTTTTACACGAAATACCGCAAGACCCACAACGACGGCGTCTTCGATGCCTACACCCCCGAAATGCGTGCCGCGCGCTCCTCCGGCGTTGTGACCGGCCTGCCGGATGCCTATGGCCGCGGCCGGGTCATCGGCGACTACCGCCGCGTGGCGCTCTACGGCATCGACCATCTGGTTGCGGATAAGCTCGGGCAGAAAGCCGAAACCGATTATGCGCCGATGACCGAGGAGGTTATCCGCGCCCGCGAAGAGTTTTCCGAGCAGCTGCGCGCGTTTGCCGAGCTCCGGCAGATGGGCGAATCCTACGGCTTCGATCTGTCCCGTCCGGCGGAAACCGCGCAGGAAGCCATCCAGTGGACCTACCTCGCCTACCTCGCCGCCACCAAGGAACAGAACGGTGCCGCCATGTCGCTCGGCCGCGTTTCCACCTTCTTCGACATTTACATCGAGCGCGATCTGGCGGATGGAACAATCACCGAGTCCGAGGCGCAGGAATTCATC
>CAZABK010000035.1:0-29763 GCA_964483355.1 uncultured Verrucomicrobiota bacterium
CAGAGCCTCGCCCTCCAAATCCCCTTCCCTCCGTGGTGAAAATTAGTTAAGCGCGCTTTCAAGTTTGGCTACCAGAATATCGATCTCTTCCTTGGTGCGCTTTTCGGTGAAAGCGAGCAGCAGGACGTTTTCCATCCCTTCATAGTAGCGGCCGACCGGGAAGCCGGCGGCGATGCCCTGGTCGACGAGCGCGCTGACCACTTCGGTCGCGTCCTTCGGAAGCCGGACGGCAAACTCGTTGAAGAAGCGGCGGTTAAAAGCGGGTTCGACGCCGTCAATCTGCACGAGTTTGTGCCAGGCGTAGGAGGCGCGATCCATACACTCGCGGCCGACGTCAAGAAAACCTTCGCGGCCAACGAGCGAGAGATAGATGATCGCACGCAGCGCGCAGAGCTGAACGTTGGAGCAAATGTTCGAGGTCGCTTTTTCGCGGCGGATATGCTGCTCGCGCGCCTGCAGCGTCAGTACATAGCCGCGGCGTCCCAGGGCGTCCTCGGTTTCGCCGACGATGCGGCCGGGCATTTTGCGGACATATTTTTTCTTCGTGGCCATGAAGCCGAGATAGGGTCCGCCAAAGTTGAGCGGCAGGCCGAGGCTCTGCCCTTCCCCGGTGACGATATCGGCACCCATCGCGGCGGGCGTTTCGATGAGCGAAAGCGCCATCGGATAGGAGGAAAGAATCGCGAGCGCCTTGATCTCATGAATCGAATCGATCAGCTCCTTCAGATTATCGAGACAGCCGAAAAAGTTGGGATTCTGCAACACGACCGCACCGACGGAATCGTCGAGCGCGTCAGCATAGGCCGCGCGATCGGCGATGCCGGTTTGGGAGAGCGACACCTCCTGATAGTCGACCGCGAGGTTTTGCGTGTAGCAGCGGAGCATTTCGCGATAGATCGGGTTGACGCCCTCATCGACGAGCACCTTGTTGCGGCGCGTCTGGCGCAGTGCCATCAGAACGCCTTCGATCAGCGCGGTACCGCCGTCGAACAGCGATGCGTTGGCGACCTCCATGCCGGTGAGGCGGCAGATGGCGGTCTGATATTCAAACGCGGCCTGCAGGGTTCCCTGCGAAGCTTCCGGCTGATACGGCGTGTAAGCGGTGTAAAACTCGCCGCGGCTCGAAAGCGCGTTGACGGCGGAAGGAATATAATGGTCGTAAAAACCGGCACCGCAAAAATTGACCAGCTCGGTGGAGTTTTTCGCGGCGACCTTGCGGATATGCTGCATCATCTCCATTTCGGAGAGGCCCTCGGGAATATCGAGCTCGCCGGCGCGCAGCTCGTCGGGAATGGCGGCAAACAGATCGTCGAAGCCGTCGATTCCGAGGAATTCGAACATTGCCTCCTGATCCTGTTCACTCGTTGCACAAAACGGGGTCTTTTTCATTTTCTGTCCTGACTTTAATTTTCCCTCGCAGAGACGCAGAGACCGCAAAGGATTTCTCTGCGTACTCAGCGCCTCTGCGAGGAATTATTTTCGGGCGGTTCCTTTTTTATAAAACGGGAGGTCGACAACTTCGGCGGAGAAGCGCTTGTTGCGGATCTGAACTTCGAGCGTCTGGCCGGGTTCGGCAAATTCGGGTTTAACGAAGGCCATGGCGACGGCGACGCCGAGGCTGGGCGCGACGGAACCGCTGGTAACTTCGCCGAGTTCGGTTTCTCCGGAATAGATTTTATCGTGTTCGCGTGCGGCGCGCTTGGAATCAAACCGCAGACCGACGAGCAGCAGCTCGGGATCGGCGAGGTCGGCCGCGACCTTTTCCTTGCCGATAAAATCGGTGTTCATATCGATGAAGAGGCCGCGCGAAACGGTTGCCGGCGTACGCGCTTCGGAAAGCTCGTGGCCGTAGAGCGGGTAGCCCATTTCGAGCCGGAGCGTGTCGCGTGCGCCAAGGCCGCCGGGTTCGCAGAGGTCATGCGCGACGAGCTGATCCCACAGCACGACGGCGTCGGCGTTGGGCAGATAGATTTCATAGCCCCACTCGCCGGTATAGCCGGTGCGACTCAGGAGGCAGTCGTTGAATTCGGCGAAGCGGAAATAGCCGAGGTCGGGAATATCGTGCCCCAGCACCTCTTCGAGCACTTTGCGCGACGCCGGCCCCTGCAGATCGAGCTTGGCCATGCCGGCGGAAAGATCGGTGAAGACGGTTTCAGCGGAAATATTTTTGCGGATCCATTCGGCATCCTTTTCGGCGGTGCCGGCGTTGACGACGAGCATAAAGCGGTCGGCGGCGAGGCGGTAGCAGGTCAGGTCGTCGATGGTTCCGCCGGCGGCGTTGAGCATGAAGCCGTAGCGCACCTGCCCGACGGCCAGCGATTCGACATTGCAGGTGAGCAGCTTTTCGAGATCGCGCAGAGCGGTTGGACCGGAAAGCTCGAACTCGCCCATGTGGCAGATATCAAAAACGGAAGCCTTGGTGCGGGTCTGTTCGTGCTCCTGCAGGATGCCGGCATATTGGATCGGCATATCCCAGCCGCCAAATTCGCCCATGCGTGCGCCCAGTTCGTGATGCTGCCCATGCAGCGGTGTTTTTTTCATAACTTGAAAACTATAAGTAATCGCCCCGCCGGCCGCAAATGGAATTTCCTCGCGCCTCTACTCATTCCGCATTGCCACGACATGTTCTTATGCTAAAATTAGTATGAATAATTGTACGGTATTTTATGGCTATTCACCTTTTCATCAGCGTGTGGGACCAATGCGGCAAGCTGCGTGGGCATACAGGCTCTTAACCTTCATGACTCAAAATGAACCGAGTGGCCTACTTGTTTATTATGATATTTTATAATCCATGAACAAGCACCTTATTTTTGTCTTAATAGTTATTACTTACACCGTTGCTTTCATTGCAACGTTTGATACCCATTATAACACCCTTCCGATATTCTCTGTCGCACTTGTAAGTTTAGCTGGTTGGCTGTATGGCATCAGAATCGGGCTTGCATCCGTCATATTCTTCATCCTGCTCAACACGGCAATTCTTTGCCATGTTTCCGGAGATCTATACGACATCCTGATGACCTACGACCCGCTTGGAATCATTGTAGGTATGGGTGGCACAATGATAACAGGGGCGCTCAAAGAGTCTGGAGACCAGCTAAAGCGGCTGCGCAATACGCTCTCAATGCGCGTTGAAGAAGAAACAGAGGAACTCCGCGAGCGCGTGCAGCAGCTTATTGCCAAGGATGAAAACGACCGCATCCGCATTGGGCAGGAGTTGCACGACGGAATCGGCCAGCTGCTCACCGGCATGCTTCTGCACAGCGAGGCCCTGGCGAGCCAACTCAAAGAATTGAACCGACCGGAAGCCAAAATGGCGGAACAGATCCGGGAACATTGCCAAAGCGACCTGCTCCTTGTGCGCAAACTCGCCCGCTCTTTCCTGCCCAACCACCTGAACCATTCCGGCTTCGAGTCGGCCGTACGGGAAATGGTTGATTATTTCGAACAGAGTTCGGTAATACGGTTTAAGCTGCGGATAGAACGGAACGATGCTGTCCTCCCCAGAACCACCTCGCTCCAGCTCTATCGAATCCTCCAGGAGGCGCTCTGCTATATTCTGGAATATACCCAACCCAAAAGAATCGAAATTGTCCTTTCCGCCTCCGAACCGCAGTATGTCTTGTCGGTTCATGCACAGGAATCCATCCAAACCGTATCGCCGGAAACGCATTATATTTCGAAACTAATGCAATACCGCGCTGACAGCATCCGAGGCACATTAGCCACACAAAAAACCGGCGACTCCAGCATTCGCCTGACCTGCAGCTGGCCGAAAGGGGAGGAGCACGCATGAAGCGTCACCGTCGTCTCCCGCTGCTCAGCCTGGCCTGGCTGGTCTACATCATCTTCACCCTCACCGCCTATTCCATGGCCGGCGACTCCGTCATGCTCCTCAGCATTCCGCTCTGCGGCATCGCCACCTGGCTCTATAACTACCGAATCGGCCTGCTGACCGCCCTCCTTTCGCATCCATATCACATGCTGATGTTGATGTATCTGCTCAACAGCCTTGACGGCTGGAAAGCGGCAATCGAAATCGGCGGCATTCTAGCGCAGCTGATTGCCATCGGCTGCATCGCGGTACTATCCAAAAACCTTTGCACGGCCAGAATGCTGAACCAGAAGCTCGAACAGAAAATCAACGAGTGTGCCGACGACCTGCGAGAAGTATCCGACCTGCTGTCCAATCATGCCGAGAGCGAGCAGACCCGCTTGGCGGAAAAGCTCGTGTCCAACGTCACTGTCCGCATCACACGTCTGCGCCGGGAAAGCGAAACCCTGCAAAGCCTGCTGGCCCAAGAACAGCTCCCCCAGGAAAAGGCAACACAACCCCTGATTGACACCGCCCAGAAAAGCATCGAATTCATTCAGCACCTGACCCGCCATCTCACCAATGAAAAGTTTACCCCCCAAGGGCTCGACCAGATGATCTTCGAGCTGGCGCAGTTTTATCGCGACACCACCTCCACCCATCTTTCGGTCGACCTTTCCCATCGCCACCGCGAAATTCCGCCGGCAACCCGCGCCATTCTCTTCCGCATCACCAACGAAGCCGTCACCAATGCTATGCGCCACGGCAAAGCCAAACACATTTTTATCGAGCTCGAGGTATCGGATGACTCCTGGCAGCTCACCGTAATCAACGATGGCCTCCCGCTCCCCGAATCGGTAAATGAAGGAATGGGCATTCAGCTCATGAAACAGCGGGCCCAAAGCGTCGGCGCCATAGTCGGCTATTCTTCCGGCCCCGGCGGACACACCCATTTAAGGTGTGAAAAACTCCCCGCCCCAATAAAAGAGAAATAACATGAACTCCCTGCTCATCGCCCTCGCGGCCGCTGCACTCTATCTCATCGCTTATCACACCTACGGTCGCTTTCTCGCCCGTAACATTTTCAAGATCGACCATCGGGCCCCGTGCCCCAGCCAAACGCATCATGATGGCATTGATTTTGTCGCCACCGATAAAACCGTTCTCTTCGGCCACCACTTCACCTCCATCGCCGGCACCGGCCCCATCGTCGGCCCCGCCATTGCCATCATCTGGGGATGGCTTCCGGCGCTGATCTGGATTCTGGTCGGCTCCATCTTCATGGGGGCCGTGCACGACTTTGGCTCAATGGTCATCTCCCTGCGCCATGAAGGCCGCAGCATCGGCGACATCGCCGGCATCGTCATCAGCCCGCGCGTCAAATCGCTCTTCCTGCTGATCATCTTTTTCGCGCTCTGGATCGTGGTGGCCATCTTCGGCGTCGTCATTGCCTCGGTCTTCAGTATTTTCCCGGAATCCGTCATTCCCGTCTGGCTCCAGCTGCCCATCGCCATCTGGCTCGGGTTCATGGTCTACCAACGCAAAAAGGCGCACATCACCTACGGCCTGATCGCCACCGGCCTGATGTATGCCACTATCCTGCTCGGCGCCTGGAAGCCCGTTGCGCTCCCCGCCATCGGCAGCCTCTCACCCGTCGGCGGCTGGGTCATTCTCCTATTGATCTACGCCTACATCGCCTCCACGCTGCCCGTCACCGTGCTGCTGCAGCCGCGCGACTACATCAACGCCTTCCAGCTCTGCATCGCCATGATCCTGCTCCTGCTCGGCATCCTCGTCACCCACCCGCCGATGGTCGCGCCGGCCTTGAATCCCGCTCCCGAAGGCGCGCCCGCGCTGATCCCCCTCCTATTCATCACCGTCGCCTGCGGCGCCATCTCCGGCTTTCACTGCCTCGTCTCCTCCGGCACCTCCTCCAAACAGTGCGATGTCGAAACCAGCGCACGCCCCATCAGCTATGGCGGCATGCTGCTCGAAGGGATGCTCGCCGTCATCGTCATCATCGCCTGCGGCGCGGGAATCGGCCTCGGCCTCGAAAAAGACGGCACGCTTCTTTTCGGCGTCGAAGCCTTTAACCAGCAATATGCCAGCTGGGCCTCAGCCAAAGGACTCGGCGCCAAAATCGCCGCCTTCGTTACCGGCGCCTCCAACATGATTGCCGGTCTCGGCCTGCCCTCCAGCGTCGTGCTCACGCTCATGGGCGTCTTCGTCGCCTCCTTTGCCGCCACCACGCTCGACACCGCTACTCGGCTGCAGCGCTACATCGTTTCCGAAATCGCCCATAGCTGCCGAATTCCCGTCCTCGGCAAAAAACATCCCGCCACCTTCATCGCCGTCTTTACCGCGCTGCTCCTCGCCTTTTCCAGCGGCGGCGACGGCAAGGGCGCGCTCGCGCTCTGGCCGCTCTTCGGCGCCGTCAACCAGCTGCTCGGCGGCCTCGCCCTGCTCGTCATCACCGTCTGGCTCGCCCGCAAAAATATTCCCATCTGGGTCACCGCCGTTCCGATGGTCTTCATGGTCGCCATGACCGGCTGGGCCATGAAAATCAACCTGATCAATTTTTATACCCAAGACAAATGGCTGCTCTTCAGCATCGGCGCCATCATTACCGCGCTGCAGGGCTGGATGATGATCGAAGGCGTCATCGTTCTTGCCCGCCTGCGCCGGAAAGCATAGATTCTCGCCAATCCAACGGAGAACCCAATGAACAACCTTTATAAAGACCTGCTTGTTAAAATCGGCGAAGATCCCGAGCGCGAAGGCCTGCTCGACACCCCCGCCCGCGCCGCCCAGGCGATGGAATTCCTCACCCAGGGCTACCGCCGAAACCTGGAGGATGTCATCAACGACGCTGTCTTTACCGTCGAAGACAACCACATGATCATCGTCAAGGACATCGAGCTCTACAGCCTCTGCGAACACCACATGCTCCCCTTCTTCGGCAAATGCCACATTGGCTATATTCCTGAAGGCAAGGTACTCGGCGTCAGCAAGCTTGCCCGCATCGTCGACCTCTTCGCGCGCCGCCTGCAGATTCAGGAGCGCCTTACCAACCAGGTCGCCAATACGCTTATGGAAACCGTTGCGCCCGAAGGCGTCGGCGTCGTGATCGAAGCCAAGCACCTCTGTATGATGATGCGCGGCGTCGAAAAACAAAATTCCTGCATGACCACCTCCGCTATGCTCGGTAGTTTCCGTAGCGAACAGTCCACCCGCAACGAATTCCTCAAGCTCATCGGGAAATAGCGAATGTCAAAAATCTTCACCAAGACCGGCGACAAAGGCGAGACGGGACGCTTTGACGGAAGCCGCGTGCCGAAAGATGATCCGTTGATCGAAGTCAACGGCGCGATCGACGAATGCAATTCTGCAATCGGCCTGGCACGAGCCTATGTGGATGATGAGGTGTTCAGCACCATCCTTAAAAAATTTCAGGGCCAGCTGCTGGTTGCCGGATCGGAAGTGACCAACGTCGGGCACAACGACCGCCTGCCCTTTATCTCTGACGACAACATCACCCAGATGGAAACGCTGATTGATGATATCGAGGAAGAGCTCGAACCGCTCACAAGCTTTATCCTCCCGGCCGGTGGAAAAGCCTCCGCGCACCTGCACGTTGCCCGCGCCGCTTCGCGCAAAGTGGAACGCCGACTCGTCACCCTGCGCGAAAGCATGGAAGTGAACAGTGTATTGCTCGCCTACTTTAACCGGCTCTCCGACACGCTCTTCGTCCTCGCCCGCTACGCCGCCAAACTGGACGGAAACGACGATGAGGTTTGGGTGAATCCGATGCAATAATTTAGTCGCGTGCGGAGCGCATCATAATTCGTTGATAAAACTGGTCATTTCCTCTTTTTCATCGGCTGCAGGAATCTTTCTTGGGCGCGCCTCGAGAATTTGATTCAATTCCAACAGTTCCTCTGGAGTATATGAAACGTTGGACTGTGGCAGAGCAGTGGAGCTATTCTGAGATGCCATGCTAGCTGAACTCATGTAGTATTTTGACCTGAGATGATGCAGAACAGCATCTATTTTGAATAGTTCTAAATACTTCTCCTGAGGAGGGGCTTGGAAATATTTTACAATCAGCTGAACTTTAGGTCGGTAAATCGTCGTATTATTTTGATATGTACTGGTATTGCCTGAATAAAAAGCAGTTCCGTAGCCTGTGCTATATGCTGACCCAGTGGTGTAACTCGTAGCCCCCAGATTGATTGTTTCTGAACTCGAATGATCCTCCTGACCCCAAAGAGCAAAATAAACAAACCCCAGTCTGTTCCCAATCTCACAGGCTCGCAATAGCGAGAAGTCGTAAGCCCTATTATGTGAGGTAAACCCATTTCCGCTAAAAGTAATGGAATATACATCCTCTGCAAGGCGCTTGTGATAATAGCCACCGTTTCCACCAATTGGCTGATACGGTGTTGCGCAACCAAATAAAAGAACACTAAGAAGTAGCAGCAGTGCAATTGGTTTCATATTATTTCCCTTTCGTGAGATTAAGCAGTCAGTTAACGATATTGGAATCAAAGAAAATCCATCGCCTCTTTCAAAGAAAAATCTTCTAAAAGCTCACTCCTTTTGACCAAAATAACATTTGTCGCGACTAGGAGAAATAGCCCGTTTCATCGATTCCCCTTTGGTTGGATTTTAACCTAAGACGTGTATACTTTCGCACCAATGGACAAAACATTCCAGCTTGTTGCGGATTTTGAGCCGACGGGTGACCAACCGGAGGCGATCGACCGCCTGTGCACCGGCCTTTCCAAAGGCCGTAAGTTTCAGACGCTCGAAGGTGTAACCGGCTCCGGCAAAACCTTCACGATCGCCAATACTATTGCGCGCCACGGCCGCCCCGCCCTCGTGCTCTCGCACAACAAAACGCTGGCGGCGCAGCTCTATGCCGAGCTCAAAGCCTTCTTTCCACACAACGCCGTCGAATATTTTATCTCCTACTACGACTATTATCAGCCCGAGGCCTACATTCCGCAGACCGACACCTTTATCGAAAAAGATTCCTCCATCAACGAAGAGATCGAGCGACTGCGGCTCGCCGCCACCGACGCCCTGCTCAACCGCGACGACGTTATCATCGTTGCCTCCGTCTCCTGCATCTATGGCCTCGGCTCTCCGGAAGACTATAAGGAAATGATCGTCAGTGCCGACGTCGGCGAAACCGCCGACCGCGATGCCGTGCTCAAAAAGCTGGTCGACATTCAGTATGAGCGCAACGACTATGAACCCGGCCCCGGCCGCTTCCGTGTGCGCGGCGACACGCTCGACATCTTTCCCTCCTACGCCAAAGACTATGCCATCCGCCTCGAATTCTGGGGCGATGAAATCGACGCGATCAAAAAGATTGATCCGCTCACGGCCGAAACGCTCGAAACCTTCGAACACATCATGGTTTCGCCGGCGAAGCACTTTGTGATGCCGCAGACCAAAATCGATGCCGCGCTCGTCGCCATCCGCAAGGAGATGGAAGAGCAGGTTGCAAAATTTGAGCGCGAAAACCGGCTGATCGAAGCGCAGCGGATCAAGATGCGTACCGAATATGATCTCGAAATGCTCAAAGAGATCGGCTTTTGCGGCGGCATCGAAAACTATTCGCGCCACCTCGCCGGCCGCGCCGCCGGCCAGCGCCCCGAATGTCTGCTCGACTATTTTGTAGGCAACTTCCTGACGATCATCGACGAGTCGCACGTCACGCTGCCGCAGGTGCGCGGCATGTATAACGGCGACCAGGCCCGCAAACGCACGCTCGTCGAACACGGCTTCCGCCTGCCCTCGGCGCTCGACAACCGCCCGATGGATTTTGGCGAATTTACGGACGTCACCAACGAAGTGATCTTTCTCTCCGCCACGCCGGGGCCGTACGAGCTTGAACACGGCGGTGTGCCCGTCGAACAGATTATCCGCCCGACCGGCATCGTCGACCCGCCCGTCGAACTGCGCCCGCTCAAAAACCAAATCGACGATCTGATGGAAGAGATCCGTGTCCGCGCCGAACGCGGCGAGCGCACGCTGGTGACGACGCTCACCAAACGCACGGCGGAAGACCTGACCGAATATCTCGAAAAGACCGGACTGAAGGTGCAATACCTCCATTCCGACATCGATGCGCTCGAACGCGTTGATATTCTGCGCGAACTGCGTAGCGGCAAGGTCGACTGCCTCATCGGCATCAACCTGCTGCGCGAAGGTCTCGATCTGCCGGAAGTGTCGCTCGTTGCCATTCTCGACGCCGACAAGGAAGGCTTCCTGCGCTCCGAAACCGCGCTCATCCAGACCGCCGGACGCGCCGCGCGCCACATTGACGGCCTCGTCATCATGTATGCCGAAAAGATTACCGACTCGATGCAGCGCATGCTCGACAAGTGCGACCACCGCCGCCAGAAGCAGCGCACCTACAACGAGGAGCACGGCATTGTCCCGCAGGCGATCAAAAAGGAAATTCAGGAAAGCCTGAAGACGATCTACGAAACCGCCGAGGAAACGGTCGAACTCGCCGTCGCCGAAGAAGGCGTGGAATACAGCGTCAGCGAAACCATCCATCAACTCGAACAGGAAATGCTCGAAGCGGCCGAAGCGTTGGAATTTGAGCGCGCCGCCACCCTCCGCGACCAGATCAAAGAACTAAAATCCGGGGATTAAACACGAAGACACAAAGGACTCGAAGAATTCAACCTTAGTGAACTTCGCGCCTTTGTGTTTTAAAAACTCTATCCGCGCGTAGCGCGTTTGAGCTTTTCGCGTTCCTGCGGTGTTAGTGCGCCCATGCCCTCCTTGCCAATCTTGTCGAGGATGGCATCAACCTCCTCTTTGGAGAGGGTTTGGGGGCGAGGTGCCGGACGCGGCTTCGCCTTGGGGGCCTTGCCCAACTTTGCTTTAAGCTCGGCAATCACGTGCGGATGCTTGAGCGAAAAGGCATAGGCGAAGCCGGCGACGGCGCCCATCAGATGCGCGGCATTGGCAATGCCGCCAAAGATCGGATGGACAAAGGTCTGGAAAAATTCCAGCCCGATCAGCACGGAAACCAGAATCCACGCCTTAATGGGAAAGAACGGCAGAAAGATCAGCACGACGCGGGCATTCGGATACAACGCCGCGAATGCACCGAGAATACCCATCACCGCGCCGGATGCTCCGACGCAATAGTGTCCTTGCTGCGCCAGCAGCGACCAGCCCAGTCCGCCGAGAACGCCGCTGAGATAGTAGAGAATGAAAAAGCGGTAGGAGCCGAGCGTGCGCTCCATGGTCGGGCCGATGAAAAAGAGCCCCAACATGTTCATCAGAATGTGCGAAAAGCTTCCGTGGACAAACATGTAGGTGAACAGCTGGCCGAACGACCAGGTGTTCCACCAGTGCGCCGGCAATGCAAACAGGCCGGACAGCGGGATACGGAACAGGGCTTCGAGCAAAAAGACGGCGACGTTCAGAATCAGCAGAAATTTAACCGACGGCGTGATGCCGCGCATACTGCCGATGTCGCGAGGTTCATAATAATCCATGGCTTCCTTTCAAAATCATGACAAGTAGACCGCAAGCGCCCTGCGCGGTCAAGTGCAGGAGACGCAAACCGGCATGTGTTGAACCATTTTACCAGCCGCTTCGCTAGAGCTCACAGAGATTAGCCTCTGTGTTCTTCTGTGGTGAAAATTTAATCCTGGCTATTCCGCGCAGAGTTGAATATCGGGCTTGCCCATTTCCCAAGCATGGATATGATGACGCGCGAATTTTTGAAGGAATGAGATTATGACCGACGAAACCAAACTGACTGGACTGACGCTGCTGAAACAGGGGGAAACCCGCTATCCGACCTCGCCGGACGAGGCCAAGCTGGAAACCTTTGAAAACGCCAATAAGCAGCGGAACTATTGGATCAACTTTCAGACATCCGAGTTTACCTCGCTTTGCCCCATCACCGGCCAGCCGGACTTTGCGACAATCACGATCGAATATATTCCGGGCGAGCTGTGCGTGGAAAGCAAGTCGCTGAAGCTCTATCTCTTCTCGTTCCGCCAGACCGGCACCTTCTACGAAGAAATCGTCAACCGTATCTACAGCGATCTCGAAGAGCAGCTGAAACCGAAACGTCTGGTGGTCAACGGCGACTTTACCGCGCGTGGCGGCATCACCTCATCGGTAAAGATCGATTCGGCCGAGGCATAGTAATTTCTCCTTAGACGGCACAGTGCATTCCATCTTACTGGGCGGCACAGCCGGTACGCCGGAACAGAAGCAGGGGTTTCATTGGGCGCGGCACGCCCCCCTCCTCAAGCACCGGGTAGGCCAGAAAGTTAATCGGGCCGGAAACGGGCCCCGGGTCCAGCACCAGATCACGGCCGCGGGAAAATTCCAGCCGATTTGCCGGGTGATGGCCAAAGTAATACATGCTCAGCGCGCTGAACTTATCCGCCTCGCTGATATCCACCGGCCACCATTTACCGTCGGCATAAAACTCCGCCCAACAGTGGTAGCCATCGGTTCCGCCATCGTTTCGCTGGGACGGAATCGCCGCCCCGATCGCAAAACGGGCAGGGATCCCGACCGACCGAGCCAACGCAATAAAGTAGGCGTGATAGTCGGTACAGTTGCCGGAGAGCGCATTGCAGGCATAAATAGCATCACCCTTCCCCCAGCCCTCGCCGAACTTCTTATATTTCATCTGGTCCAGCACATGGTCATAAAGCGCCCGGGCCTGCATCAGTTCACTGTCGAGCCCTTCCGCCGTTTTGCGGGCCGTCGCCGTAATGGCATCATGCTGCGGAACCATACGCTCGGGTTTCAGGTGCTGCGCGGCGAGCTCGGGAGCATCCGCATAGGATCCCTTTTCGTGACGAAGCACGTTATAGACAATTTCAATGAACTCGCCGCTGTGCTGCGGTTCCAGCTCCAGAAAAAGCACCGAGTTGCTGTGGGCGCTGTCGACTAACGTCATCTGCCTGCCGGGCGCCTTAATCGACTTTATTTCAACCTGCTGGAACGAATCCGTTCCTGCCAGCGGAATCCAGCAGCGGGCCGGCCCGCTGAGCTCCGGAACAATGGCCTGATAACGAAATTCAAACTGGTCATAACCGGTGATAATCCCGATCAGATCCTTTGAGGCGCCATCCACCGGGGCTCGCACCCAGCGCTTGGCTCTATTTTGCTTCCAGACATAATACGGCTTGCCATTTAGTTTGTGTACCGTCGTTTCGGTTACAGTCATATTGCCCGGATCGCCGTGCAGGAAAAAATCAATGTCATAAAATTGGCCATCAGCACTCGCCATATCCACGCAGGCAAAATGACGCCGGGGCGCCAATGAGGCCAGATACTCCACATGCACCCGAACGAGCTGGAGTTTAAGCTCTACCCCTTCGAACGGCACAATAAAATAGCCGTCGCCCTTCGCCGTCTCCTCGGCAATGTGCTTTTCAATACCCGCCTTGATATCACCGGTCACGATCGGCGGCACATAGCCTTCCGCTTCCGGTTCATCCGCAAACCGTTCCTCCATTTTGCAGCCGACCGCGAATAAAAACAGCACGGCCTGAAGCGTAATACAGAACTTCTTCGAGCAATAAATTTTCATGACAACCTCCAACAAAAAGAAAAGGCAGCTCTCAGAATGAGAACTGCCTCTCTCAGGATCAGTGCGCCGGGTGATCTTTAGGGGCCTGCTCTTCCACTGCTTCGGCCTCGGGGTGTTCAGGATGCTCGGGGGATGATTCCTCCTGCCTGCAACCGGCCATCAGACTCAGAGACAGGGCTAACATCGTCAGAACCAGGAAGCTCAACCATTTTTCCATCGTCGTACCCTCCATTCGCCAGGGCCGGTTCCGACACCTCGCCAAAAACCTTACTTATAAGCCCTGACAACAGGTGAAAAATAGAACCCAACTGGTCACATTGCAAGCCGCAAAAACCGCTGGGCGAAGCGTCCTGCTTCTAGATGGTCTTTGCGTTATTCGCCGGAATAGATGCAGACGTTGGAGGGGTTTTCCTTCACAACAATCTGCGCAAGCTGCGGCAACTCGGGTTTGATCCGGTTCCAGAACCACAGCGCGATAAATTCGGCCGTCGGATTTTCCAAACCGGCGATTTCGTTGAGGATCTTGTGATCAAGCTGATCGATGAGCGGATCCACCACACGGCGCACATCGTTAAAGTCGATCACCCAGCCGAGCGTCGGATCAAGCTCGCCCTCGGCATGAACCTCGACGGTATAGGTGTGCCCGTGCATATTGGCGCACTTGTGTCCCTGCGGAACGTTGGGCAGCCAGTGGGCTGAATCAAACTTAAACTCTTTATAGATTCTCATTTTCGGCATGGTCTAATCCTCAACATAAGGGCGCGGATCGGTTGTTCCCGCATCGCTGAATCCTTTTTGCCGCAGCAGACAGGAATCGCAGTGCCCGCAGGAACGCCCATCCGGTGCGGGGTCGTAGCAGCTCGTGGTTTTAGCGTAATCGACGCCCAAGTCCAGCCCGCGTTGAATAATTTCGGCCTTGGTCAGATCGATCAGCGGCGTGTGAATGGTTAGTTTCTGCCCCTGCACACCGGCAACGGTGGCGAGATTGGCCATCTTTTCATAGGCCGCAACAAATTCGGGGCGGCAGTCGGGATAGCCGCTGTAGTCGAGCGCATTGACGCCGATAAAGATATCGTTGGCGCCGAGCACTTCCGCCCACGCCAGTGCATAGGAGAGAAAAACGGTGTTGCGGGCGGGCACGTAGGTGACGGGGATTTCGTCGGAAAGTTCATCCACATCATCATGCTTGGGAACGTCTATATCAGCCGTCAGTGCCGAGCCGCCGAACGCGCGCAGATCAATTTTCACCGTCCGGTGCTCTTGGGCAACGGCGCCGGCCTGCTCGGCGGCGCAGTCAAGTTCGACGCAATGGCGCTGTCCATAGCTAAACGACATGGCATAAATTTCGAACCCTTCGGCCTGCGCCATCGCCATTGCGGTGGCGGAATCAAGGCCGCCGCTCAAGAGAACCACTGCTTTTTTCATTAGAGCACTTCCATCATTTTATGGGTTTGCGGAATGACGCGCACATTGGAGAGCACGCTGGAAACCTTGTCCTGCCAGCGGAGCAGCTGCGCGCCGGTCGGAACTGCATCGGTTTGTTCAGCTTTCGTCATGGGCTGAATGACCACCAGTGTATCTTCGCCGCCGACCTTTTTGATGCTCTTGGCCGCTTCCATCAGTTCGCCTTCGTGGGTTTCGGCGGAAAGCACCAGCTTGGCAAATACCTCCACGTCAAAATCGCGACAGGTTTTCAGGAATTGCCAGTGGGCCGGAAACGAATTCTTCTCGTGGCTAACGCTCGAAAGCTTCACATCCATGGCCACGACATCAATCCACTCGATCACCGATTTGAGCTGCTGCGGCAGGTCGCCGGCGGTTTCGAGATAGATACTGTAGTCATCACCACAGAGATGCGGCAGCAGTTCGCGCAGATAGTGCGCCTGTAGAAGCGGCGCGCCGCCAGTGAGCGAAATGCGGCGGTTGGTTTGCTTGGAATCAACCTTCCGAATCAATTCCATCACCTGCTCGACGGTCAGCGGGTTCGGCACCTGCTCAAAGTTGCCGGAACCGGGATCCGTTTCAACCAGGACCGTTTCCGAGCGCTCGGTGGGCGTGTCGCAGTAGATACAATCACGATGGCAGCCGCAAAAGCGCACGAAAAGGTGACGTTCGCCCACATAGGGGCCCTCGCCCTGAATCGAACTGAATATTTCGGAAAGGTATGTTTTCATCGTTTAGAGAAAGTAATCGACCAGCTCCGGAAACGAAGCAAAATATAGATCCGGTTTATAGTCTCGCTCGTCGCCGAACCCATACTGGACCAAGGCGCTTTTTACGCCGGCATTTTCCGCCACGGCCAGATCGGTGTAATGATCGCCGATCATCCAGGTACTGCATTTTTCGATCTCTGCAATTTCCAGGCATTCATAAATACCGTCCGGCTCAGGCTTCAAATTCGGCACATCGCCGCCGCCGATGATCGCACTGAAACAGGAATCGAGCCCGAAGTGTGCTAGGATTTTCCGGCTCGGATCGCCCGGCTTATTGGTCAGCAGCGCCACTTTATGCCCGGCCGCAACCAGCGCCGGAATCCCCTCCGCAACCCCGTCATAGAGAAACGTGTGCGTCGTCAGGTTCGAATAATAGAGCTCCGGATAAATCTGCATCGCATCGTCGAGCGGAACGTCCGAGCCCTGCAAAGAGCGCTCAACCAGCTTGCGCATCCCGTTCCCGATGTAACCGCTGACGGTTTCCAGCGAGAGCTCACCGAGTCCGTAATGGGCCCGCATGCGGTTTACGGCCGCAGTCAGGTCGCCGCGCGCGTCAATCAGGGTTCCGTCCAAATCAAATATCAAAAGCTGAGAATCCATCATTCCTTCTCCGAAAGTTTGAGCAGTTCCGGCCAGGTGTAAACCGCCACATCGGCGGGATAGTCTACCGGCTGCCCATTATCGATCCCGACCACCTGGGCTCCGGCAGAACGGGCCGCCTCAATCCCGATCAGCTGATCCTCAAAGACCAGCGTTTGCAGGGGATCGACCTGTAGCTTTTGCACGGAGATTTCAATAATTTCCGGGTTGGGCTTACGGTGCGTCACATCGCTGGCCGTCGTGATGCAGTCAAAATATTTCAGAATATCCGCCTCTTCCAGTGCCGGCCGGACAAATTTCATCGGCGAATTGGTCGCCAACGCCATCGGCTTTTTTCCATACCACCGTTCAAGGAATTCGCGGGCGCCCTCAAAAAGCTCCGCCACAAAAATTTCCTGAACCCGCTCCCGCTTATACGCCAGCACCTGCTCCGGATTCAGCGACAATCCGTAGCGCTCATTCAGGGATTGAGCAAACCAGGTGCTGTGCGTGGCAAAAAATTCATGGTGCTCGCTGGGCTTGAGGCTATAGCCGCTTTGCGCCAGCACCGCGTCGGCAAACGCCTGAGCATGGTATTTACCCGAATCGATTAGAGTGCCATCCAGGTCCAGAATAAATGCTTCGTAGTCCCCGAACTTCATCGCCCCAACCTCCTAAACCGCGTTGCAGAGTGTCAGAATAACCGCCTTCTGGGCGTGCAGCCGGTTTTCGGCCTCGTCGAACACAATCGATTGCGGACCGTCAATCACCTCTGCCGTCTGCTCGCAACCGCGAATCGCCGGCAGGCAGTTCATAAAGATGGCGTCCGGCTTCGCGTGCGCCATCAGCTCGGCGTTCACCTGATACGGCATAAACTTGGCGATGCGCGCCTCTTCCTGATCCTTCGGAATATGGTAGCTCATCCACGAATCGGTATAGACCACATCGGCATCCTTGATCGCCTCGACCGGATCGTCGGTCACGGAAACGGATCCACCCGATTCGGCCGCAAAGGTTGAACAGTCGGCCACCACATCGGCGCGCGGCGAAAATTCGTCGCCCGCCGGCGAGCCGACGCTGACGTGCATGCCCATTTTGGTTCCGCCAAACATCAGCGAATGCGTCACATTGTTGAAGCCGTCGCCGAGATAGGCCAGCTTGAGGCCAGCGAGCGAACCCTTCTTTTCTTCAATCGCCTGCAGGTCGGCCAGAATCTGGCAGGGATGGCTATCGTCGGTCAGCGCGTTAATCACCGGCACCGTCGCGTACTCGGCCATTTCCAGCAGATCGCCATGCTTGAACAGGCGCGCCATAATGACGTCAACAAAACGCGAGGCGGTTTTGACCGAATCGCTGATGCTCTCCTTGCCGCTGCCCATCGGCGAATTGCCGGTGTGGTAATAGATGGCGTGACCGCCCATCTGGGTCATGCCCGCCTCGAACGAGAGGCGCGTGCGCAGGCTCGGCTTTTCAAAAATCATCAGCAGCGTCTTGCGCGCCATCGCATCATGATACTTTTCCGGGCGTTCCTTTACGTCCCGGGCCAGATCCAGCACGGCGCGAATCTTTTCGGGGCTCCATTGCTTAAGCGAAATCAGATGTTCCATGTTTTTTCCTCGTGATAAGTGACGTTTGATTCGTGAAAGGCAATCAAGCCTCACGGTTCACTCATCAATTTTCCGGTTTGTAGTCGTCGTAATATTGATTCACCTCGTCCTGCCGCCCGAAGGTGGTCAGAATGAGCGCGGCGCGGATCCACATGCCGTTGCGCATCTGACGCCAGTAAACCGCGCGCGGATCATTGTCGATATCGGTGCTGATCTCCTTGCGGCGCGGCAGCGGATGCATAATGACGGTGGTATCCTTAATGACATCCATGTGCTCGGCACCGATGCGGAATTCGGAGGACTCCGTGGTGCTCTCCCCCCCCTCTTCATCCCATTCATCCTGAATGCGGGTCATATAGATGGCATCGGCAATCGGCATCGCGGAGGCAAAATCCTGCGTCACGACATATTTCGTGCCGGCCTCATCGAGCAGGTCGAGAATATCCTGCCCGATCTGCAACTGCTCCGGCGCCACAAAATAGAGCGTCACATCCTTATAAAGTGTCAGCATCCACGCGAGCGAACGCACTGTGCGGCCGCGCATCAGGTCGCCCACAAACACGACGTTTTTGCCGTCCACGCCGCCGTTTTTCTCAAAGCTGCGCTCCAGCGTATAAATATCGAGCAGCGCCTGGGTCGGATGCTGGTCCGCGCCGGACCCGGCATTCAGCACCGGCACCGCACGCTTGGTGTGTGAAAGCATCCACGCCACACGCTCGGCAAAGCCGCCCACCGGATGGCGCATAATGATCAGATCCGCATAAGAACTGAAGGTCCGGACCGTATCCTCCGGCGACTCGCCCTTCACCTCGCTCGAGGTTTTGGAGTCGCGCACATCCATCGTATCCAGCCCCAGAATCTGGCAGGCCGCCTGGAATGACAGATAGGTGCGGCTCGACGGCTGCGCAAAATAGAGCATCGCCCGCTTGTCCGACAGCAGCGACTTCAGGAAATTAGCCCCTTCACGGCGTTTATTGATCCGCTTGATCCGCGTCGCCAACGCACAGAGCTCCTGCAGCTGTTCGCGCGAAAACTGCTGCGCAATCAGGGTATGCAGCGTCGCGTCCTGAAAATATTCTCCCTTTTCTGACAACGGCAGCGCATTGAGATCGCGCCACGAAATATCACTCAGTTTTTTTAAAGCAGCCATATCGGTTCCCTTCTCAACAATCCGGTCATAATAGCGCGCGGCGGCACAAAGTCCACCCTTCCCATATTAGATTTCTTCGCCTACATTCTTCCGCATGAAATTCGACGACACGAACCCGAGCACCCTCCGGATAAACGGGGAGGTGCTCAAGGACGTTATGCCCGGAACGGCGCAGGTGGCCGACGCCCCCATCAGCGCCCAGGCCCTGCTCTGCCGCGACCTCGCCCAAACCACCAATCTGGTCTGGGTCGCCGCCGACGTCCGCGAGATGGAACGCCTCCACGAATCAATTCAAACGTTGCAAGGCCGACAAGATGTCGGCGATACCGTACCGCAGGCTTCCAGCCTGCTCCTGTTCCAGCCGATGGAAAAAGATCCCGCCGTCTTCGGCGAGCACCTCAAGCTGGTCCAACACCTTTCCGGCCACAAACCGTTCATCATCATCACCTGCCCGCAGGCCATGGAGCAGGAGGTTCCGCTCGCCGGAAAATCGGAACAGGCCGTTCAGACACTCACCGTCAGCGAAGAACACAATCCCGCACGCCTAGCCGAATGGATGAGCGACGCCGGCTATGAATTCGGCGTCGAAGTCTATGCGCAGGGCGAAGCCGCCCTGCGCGGCGGCATCCTCGACTGCTGGCCGGCGGGATCGCCCCGCCCCGTCCGCATCGAATTTTTCGGCGATGAAATCGACTCCATCCGCTACTTTGACGACCAGACCCAATGCTCCATCGAAAAGATTGCCTCCATCCAGCTCCCGCAGATGGACTTCGGTTTCGCCGGCGAAGAAACCTGCAGCCTGTCCGATCTCCTCCCCGACAACACACTGCTCATCAATCCGAATGACTCCTCGCAGAGCCGCAGAGAACGCAAAGAAAATCAGAAGCTCTGCGAACTCCGCGCCTCAGCGAGAAATCAAATCAGCACTGGATTTGGTTTTTATGACACCAACCTGGTCGCCGTCTCCTACGACACCCACCCCAAGGAGGCCGAAGCCGCGCGCCGCCGCTTTGTCGATCAGCGATGCGCCGACGCCGCCAGCGGTTGGACCGTCCACTTCTTTTTTGAAACCGAAGGAACACTCGCGCGCTTCCAGGAACTCTATGCGGAACTGGAAGGTTTTGCTGCGCTGGCACTGCACCACGGCGTCCTCCACGAAAGCGCCATCGACCATGCCCGCAAAATCCTGATCGTCACCGAGAGCGATTTTTACGCCTACCACACCAACCGCAGCGACCATGCCCGAAGCGACCATGCCCGCAGCGCCCGGCGCTTCCAGAAACAGGAACGCGTCTCCGAAGCCGCCGACATTCAGCCCGGCGACTTTGTCGTGCATGTCGAACACGGCGTCGGCAAATATCTCGGCATCGTCGAGACCTCCTTCAGCGGCAAAAGCATGGAGGTGCTCGCCATCGAATATGCCAAGAGCGAAAAGGTTTATCTGCCCGTCACGCAGGCCCACCTGCTCACGCGCTACAAAGGCATGGGCAAAAACGCGCCCAAGCCGCACACGCTCGGCGGCCGCAAGTGGCGCAACGACAAAGCCGGCGCGGAAGAGGCCGTGCAGGATCTCGCCGCCAAGCTGCTCCAGACGCAGGCCGAGCGGCAGGCCAAGCGCGGCTACCGCTTTTCCAAGGACAACGCCATGCAGGCCGAGTTCGAAGCTGCCTTCCCCTACACCGAAACCGCCGACCAGCTTTCCGCCGTCGACGAACTCAAGCGCGACATGGAAAAACTGCGTCCGATGGACCGGCTCCTCTGCGGCGACGTCGGCTTCGGCAAAACCGAGGTCGCCATGCGCGCCGCCTTCAAGGCCGCCATGGACGGGATGCAGGTCGCCGTACTCGTTCCGACCACCGTGCTGGCCCAGCAGCATTTCGATACCTTCATCGAACGTATGGCCGCCTTCCCCATCCGCGTCGATATGGTCAGCCGCTTCCGCACCCGCGCCCAGCAGAATAAAACCATTGCCCAAACGCTCGACGGCGAGGTCGACATTCTGATCGGCACCCACCGCATCCTGTCCAAGGATATAAACTTTAAAAACCTCGGCCTCGTCATCATCGACGAAGAACAGCGTTTTGGCGTCACCGCCAAGGAACACCTTAAAGAGCTGCGCAAACAGGTCGATGTCATCACCATGTCCGCCACGCCGATTCCGCGCACGCTCTACATGAGCCTCACCGGCGTGCGCGACCTCAGCACCATCAAGACCGCGCCGCAGGAACGTCAGCCGATCGATACCAACGTGATTCCCTACGACGAAGAGATCATTGCCGAAGCGATCCGCGCCGAGCTGCACCGCGGCGGTCAGGTTTTTTATCTGCATAACCGGGTCAAAACCATCCACCTCGTCGACAATAAACTGCGCGCGCTCGTTCCCGAAGCGCGGATCGCCGTTGCCCACGGGCAGATGGGCGAAAGGGAACTTTCCGAAATCATGCACGCCTTTGTCGAAGGCCGCTTCGACGTTCTGCTCTGCACCACCATCATCGAAAGCGGCGTCGATATTCCCAACTGCAACACGCTGATTGTCGAAAACGCCGAACGCTTCGGCCTCTCCGATCTCTATCAGCTGCGCGGACGCGTCGGCCGCTCGAACCACAAGGCCTTCGCCTTTCTCATGCTTTCGCCCGGCGGCGATCTGATTGATGCCGCGCGCGACCGCATGAATGCCATCCAGCGCTATACCGGCCTCGGCTCCGGCTTTCGCCTCGCCCTGCGCGACCTCGAACTGCGCGGTGCCGGCAATATGCTCGGCGCCAAACAGAGCGGCCATATTTCCGCCGTCGGCTTCGATCTCTACTGCCAGCTGCTCAAACGCACCATCGCCATCCTGCAGGGTAAAAAACCGCCGCCGCTGATGGACGTCGCCGTCAAGCTCGACTTCCTCGACCTCTCGCCCGCCACCGGCCGCGGCACCAACGGCGCCTACATTCCCTACGAATATATCGAAGATGAAAACCTGCGGCTGCGGCTCTACCAGCGCATCTCCGCGCTCGCCACCAAATCGGAAATCACGATGATGAAACGCGAGATCAAGGACCGCTTCGGCAAACTGCCCGCCGAAGTACAGCGCCTCATGCTTATTGCCGAACTGCGCATTGTCGCCGCCGACCAGGGATTAAAATCCGTCATTGTTCGTAACAGCCAGGTCATGCTCTCGAAGGAAAAAGAATACCGCACCTTTGCCGGCCGCCACCCCATTCTGTCAGCCGAAAAACCCACGCCCATGCTCAAAGAGCTGATTGCGCTCGTCGCCGGCTAAATACCGAGCGTCTGCTGTTCGAGCATTTCCCTGGCGTGCTGGAGGGTGACGTTGGTGGAATCTTTGCCGCCGAGCATGCGGGCGAGCTCTTCGGGCCGCGACTCGCCGTCGAGCAGCTCAACTTCGGTAAAGGTGCGGCCGTCCTCGACTTTCTTGGAGACCGCCAGATGCGTTCCGCCGCACGCCGCAACCTGCGGCAGATGGGTGATGCAGATGAGCTGATGGCATTCGGCCACCTGCGCCAACTTGCGGCCGACCGCGCCGCCGACCTCGCCGCCAATGTTGGCATCAATTTCGTCGAAGACCAGTACCGGAATCCGGTCCTGCTTGGCCAGCACCGCCTTTGTGGCGAGCATAACACGGGAAATTTCGCCGCTGGAGGCAATCATCCGCAGCGGACGCATATCCTCGCCGGCGTTCGGCGCAAAGCCAAATTCAATCTCGTCCATACCGGACAGTCCGGGAGTGCATGGATTGATCTGTACATCAAAGAAGCCGTGCTCAAAACCGATGTCGACCAGCTCACGCGTGATGCTTTCGGAAAGCTGGTCGGCCACATTTTCGCGCTGGGTGCGCAGCTCGCCGCCCGCTTTTTCGACGCTCTGCAGAACGATTTCCAGCTCACCCTGAAGTTCGGCGCGCCGCTTATCGCGTCCGCGCAAATCTTTTAGTTGCTGCTTCCACGCTTCGCCGTTTTCGAGCACCTCTTCGACGGTGGCGCCATATTTGCGTTTGAGCGTCTGGTAGGTGGTGAGGCGATCGTCGAGCCACTGCATCCGCTCGGGACTGGCGTCGATACCGGCGGCGGAATTTTCGATGGAGCGGACCACTTCCTGCACGGAGGTGACGGCGCCCTCGATTTCGTCGTGCCACTCCTGCGCTTCGGGAATCATTTTGATGAGCTGGTTGAGCGCCTGCTGCGCGGAGACGAGTCCATCGAAGGCGCACCCTTCCCCTTCGGTCAGGGCATTGACGGCGCCGTTGGCGAGTTCGATGACCTGCTGCGAGTTGGCGATTACACTGTGCTCTTCCTCGACCTCGGCTTCTTCGTCCACCGAAAGGTTGGCGGTTTCAATTTCGTTTACGCGATAGTCGAGAAATTCAATCTGGCGTTCGAGATCCTCTTCGTGGTCGGAGTTGAGCGCGTCGATCTGCATTTGAATGTCGCGATATTTTTTGTATTCCGCCGCATAAGCCGTCTTTGCGGCATCGAGCTGCCCGAAGGCATCGAGAATTTCGAGCTGAACGCTTTGGTCGAGCAGCGACTGATGGTCGTAAGGGCCATGCATATCGACGAGCACTTCGCCGAGCCGCTTGAGGACATTCAGCGTGACCGACTCATCGTTCACCAATGTCTTATTGGTCGATTCGGTAATGACGCGCCGGATGATCAGCAGCCCGCCGTCGCACGGCTCCAGGCCGACATCCTCGAGGACCGCATCGACCGGACTGGAGTCGTGGAGGCCGAACTCGGCATACACCGAGCAGGAGGTTTCGCCCGTGCGGATCATCGATTTATCCGCTCGTTCGCCGAGCAGCAGCCGCAACGCGCCGATCATGAGCGATTTGCCGGCGCCGGTTTCGCCTGTGATCACGTTCAGGCCGTCGTTAAAGCCGACCTGGACATCGTCCACCAGTGCAAGATTCTTGATTTTCAGCGTTCTGAGCATATGGAAGGAGAGTATCCAAAGAACGGATGGCTACGGCAAGCCCGCAGATGCAGGCAATTGTCGTTATTCGGACGGGACTTTTTCTACAGGCATCTGATCAACCGCCTGATCGGCAACATTTTTCACCGTGGCAGTCGCCGCCCGCTGCTCTTCCCGGCGCTTTTCTTCAAAACCGTTAAGAAAAATGACCAGCACCCGAAGAAACAGGAGGAGAAAGATCGGACCGCCGATAAAATAGAACGCATCGGGCAGATCAAAAGCCGGGCGCGAGCGCGGAGCACGAATGTTCGGACGCAAATGCCGTCGGGCGGTCTCGATGTCGCGCGCCGGGAGCAAATTAACGGAAGACGCACCATAAACCCGCGTAACCTGCGCGTCCGCGTTTGCGGTTTCTTCAACCGAATCGAGCTCAAGCATTGGCGCAATATTGGTTTGCGCAAGCACACCCGCTTTTAAACACAAAAAAAGAAAAGCAAATAATAGCCTTTTCATCACCGTCATACTCCCCCATGCCGACACTTATCCTGCCGTCGCATGTCTTCCCGATTAACAGCACATGAATGTAGCAGAAGTTTCACAAATGAGAACTGCAAAACTAATCAATTATTCACCGCGACCGCTTTAACCCATTGGCGCGCAGTCAAATCCAACCCCGCCCCGAGCAAAAAGTTGTAGGTCGCGGTTTTCAGGGCGCGGCCGATTAACTCCACGTCATAGTCAAAGTAACCATCAAACGGAATTTCGTTAACAGCAAAGGTTGATTCGGTATGCGGGCACAATCGAATACCATAGTGGGCCGGATCGGCTGAGATTGCGCTGTGGGCCGTGAGCGCGAAGCGGTGCCAATAGGCGGAATGGAGCACGCCGGCATCAAAGAGCCCCCGCACGGTTTCCAGCGCATCAAGGGTTTCGTCCAGCTTCTGTGTCGGGAAACCATACATCAGATAGGCATGAGTCAGAATGCCGGCCGCCGCAAAGTCAGACAGCACTCGAGTTGCGTGACCGACCGTGATGCCTTTGCGCATCAGTTTCAGCGTCCGGTCTACACCCGTTTCCAGGCCGCCGGTCACGGCAATACAGCCGGCCTCGGCCATTTTATGAATCAAAGCGGCCGAAAACCGTTTTTCAAACCGCACATTCCCCCACCACTCAATGTGGAGGCCGCGGGCGAGTATTTCGTCGCAAAGTCCGTCAAGCAGGTCCGGCGGCAAAGCCTCGTCCACAAAATGGAATCCGTTGAAGCCGGTCTGCTTCATCACCTGCTCAATCCAGTCGCAAATGGTTGGGGGGGCGGCCGGATCGTAGCGACTGATGTAGTCGATCGAGGTGTCGCAAAAAGCACAGCGGCTCCAGCAGCAGCCGTGCGCCAGCACCAGTTTGTTCCAGCGGCCGTCCGACCAGAGGCGCGTCACCGGATTGAGTTGCTCGAACATTCCAAAATAGCGGTCCAGTTCCAGCCCGCCCAAATCCGGCGGCGGCAGATCGTTGTGCGCAACCTCCTCCACGGGCGCGGTGCAAAAGCGCACCGCGTCATTTTCCCGAATAAAAGTGCGTACCAGCTCGCCGTCCTCTGCAAGGCGCTGTAGCGGAAGAAATCCGCTGTCGAGCACGACATAGTCGACATAGTCAAAAATGGCGGGATCAGCAAGTTCGCGCAGCTCGGTATTGGCGTAGCCGCCGCCCATGACGATGCGGACGTCGGGGCGCAGCGCTTTAATACGGCGGGCAATGATGAGCGCTCCGAGCAAACAGCCGGGGAACGGCACCGTGAGCACCACCATTTCCGGGGCGTAGTTTTCCAGTTGCCGGTCGGTCAGCTCCTCAAGCCAATCGACGAAAAGAGAGTCGGTGTTTTCCAACGCGGAGCGCAGCTCGTCAAAGGAGTCCAGACTGGCCGAAAGCTTTTCAGCATAGCGCGAAAAGCCGAAATGTGGATCCAGCTCGGCGGCGGCTTCGGCAACGTCGTCGAGATAGAGGCTGGCTAGGTAACGGGCTCGGTCGGACAGCCCCAAACCGCCAAAATCCCAACCCAACTGCTCTTCCTGCTCATAGGCGCGTGCCAGATTCGGCCCTTCCGGCAGCCAGCCGCGTTGCGCAATCTGCTCCGTCAGCTCCGGAGCCTTATCCTGCAAAAAAGCGATTACCGCCCCGATCGTCTCGAGATAGGGCTCCAGCACGTCGTCCGGAATTTCCAGCTCATGTCCCAGCGCCTCCAACCCCTCCTCGGAAAAGAGGCGCAACAGCAGTTCCAGCGACAAATCGGCCTGCACAGCCTCGTGCCCGACACGGCGCAGCCATCCGGTCAGCAGCGGCGTGGCGGCATACGGCGTGTTCGGTTGCAGCAGAGGTGGTGTAATCAGTAAAATTTTCATAATCGGATTCGGCAAACTACCCGCAAACCGGCCGATTTTCCATCTGCAAACGTATTATTATTGCACCTCCGGAGCCGATTCGGCATAAATACCGGACTTTTAGCAAAAAAGGATTTTTTGACTATGGCATACGAACTGGGTGGATATAAAAGGCGCGGGCGCGGACGGTGGAAAACGGTCTTCATCGTAATCGTTTTGCTGCACCTCGTGGCATTCGGCATCTATCTCTATCTTTCAAAAGCAGACACGACGACTGAAGAGACCATGCCGATCGCCGACACCGTTCCGGCTCCGGCAGAACCGACGCTGGCCATCGCGCCGACACCGGCCCCCTCTCCGGAAACCAGCGCCATCATTTCCGACGCGCGGTCCGCCGTCGAAGTGGGCCAGCTGGCCGACGCCAAGATTGCGCTTGAGCGCGTCGCCGAAGACCCGGACGCCCTCAAGCTGCTCGGCGAAGTGAACATGCAACTGCTCAAGTCGCCGATCATGATGCCCGGCAAGGAATATTATGTGATTCAATCCGGCGACAGCCTCAGCAAGATCGCCAAAAAGTTCAAGACCACCATCACGCTCATAAAAACCATGAACGGCATTGAGACGGATGTGATCCGCCGCGGCGCGCGCCTGCTCGTCTTTAACAGCGACTTCACCATTCGCGTCTCCAAAACCCGCAACACCCTCGACCTCGTCTCCGGCGGCAAGGTCTTCAAACGCTACTCCGTCGGCACCGGCAAGTTCGGCAAGACGCCGGAAGTCACATTCACCATTTACGACAAAATCGTAGAGCCGCCGTGGACCCGCCCGCGTGACAATAAGCAGATTGAATACGGCGACCCCGAAAACGTGCTCGGCACCCGCTGGATGGCGCTCAAATCGGCCGACCATCCCGAAATCACCGGCTACGGTATTCATGGCACCTGGGAACGCGACAGCATCGGCAAGCAATCCAGCGCTGGCTGCGTCCGCATGCTGAACGAAGACGTCGAAGAACTCTTCGACCTGGTTCCGCGCAAAACCGCCGTCATCATCACCGAATAGTTTTTAAAGAAGAGGAGCAATATGACTGAACAATTCAACCTTCCCTTTGAAAGTCCCATCGTGGAACTGAAAGCCAAGCTCAAGGAACTCGAAACCTTCAGCGAGGAGCAGGACATCGATGTCTCTCATGAAATCAAAAACATGAAGGCAAAGATCGAGAAGACCCGCAGCGACATCTACGCCAACCTCACCGCATGGCAGAAAGTCCAGGTCGCCCGCCATCCCAACCGGCCCTACACCATGGACTACATCAACGCCATGACCACCGACTTTGTCGAAATCCACGGCGACCGCATCCATCGCGACGACCGCGCCATCATTGGCGGCTTCGCCCGCATTGACGGGCAGAAGGTCATGGTCATCGGCTCGCAGAAAGGCCGCGATACCAAATCCAACGTCGAAACCAACTTTGGCTGCGCCCATCCGGAAGGTTACCGCAAGGCACTGCGCCTCATGAAACTGGCCGACAAGTTCGGCGTACCGATCGTCACGCTCATCGACACCAAGGGCGCCTATGCCGGCCTCGAATCCGAAGAACGACACATTGCCGAAGCCATCGCCGTCAACCTGCGCGAAGCCTTCGACATCAAGGTGCCGATCATCTGCGTCATCATCGGTGAAGGCGGCAGTGGCGGCGCGCTCGGCATCGGTATCGGCAACCGCATTCTGATTCTTGAACACGCCTACTATTCTGTCATCTCGCCGGAAGGCTGCGCCGCCATTCTCTGGAAAGACCGCGCCTATTCCGACAAGGCCGCCGAAGCCCTGAAGATTACCGGCAAGGATCTCATGGAGCTCAAGCTCGCCGACGAAGTGATCCCCGAACCCGAAGGCGGCGCACACGTCGACCATGCGGCGGCGGCGGAAAACCTCAAAGGCGCCCTGCTCAAACACCTCGACGAACTCGCGAAAATGTCGGAAGAGGAGCTGATGCAGGACCGCTACGACAAATTCCGCGCCATGGGCAACTTTGAAGGCGCGGTTAGCTAAACCCGGCCCTACAAAAAGTGCAAAATCCTCGGCACCCGCCGGGGATTTTTTATGCCCGTGTACGCGTGATCTCAACCGCGGAAGCGCGGGCAAAGCGCAGCGCGCCGGGCTTATCGATCGTGACGGTCACCTGCTGCACCTTTTCGTCGGCCAGCGCAATGTCGGCAATATTTTCGGCCAGCGACTCGATGAGCTGAAAGCGGCTCGTTTCGACGAGCGCCAAAATCGCCTTCTTGATCGACTTATAGTTGACGGTGTCGTTCAGGTCATCCGACCGCCCCGCTTTGCGCAGATCAACGTGCATCTCCACATTAATGATCACGTCCTGCTTTTCGCGGCGCTCTTCCGGAAAGATTCCGATGATGCAGCGCAGCGCCAGATCGCGAATAAAAATTTTGTCCATCCCTACACTCCGTTTCCTAAAAGATGCTGCCCGCCGTCTACATAGATGATTTGTCCCGTCACCGAATCCGCCCGAAGCAGAAACAGCGCCGCCTCGGCAATCTGTTCGGGAGTCGGAAGCTCTGTTAGCGGAATCGTCCCCGCCAGCTCGCAGGCACTTTGAGCGGAACCGCCAGGCGGCAGCACCGGTCCCGGCGCAACCGCGTTTACCCGGATGCGCGGCGCCAGTTCCAGCGCAGACAGCTTGGTCAACTCCGCCAGCCCCTTTTTGCTGATCGAATAAGGGACGCAGCTGGTGTCGTTACAGCAAATCCGCCGATCCAGCAGATTAATCACTGCACCCTGTTCCGCCTGCGCGGCAAACTGCCGCGTCAGCTCCATCGGCGCAAACAGGTTGGCCTGGAATTCGCGTTGCACGCGTTCGGGAGTCGCATCGACCAGAGAATCCTTGGTAAAGCTCGACGCATTGTTCACCAGGATATCAATCGATCCGGCCTGTTCGATCAGCCGACTACATTCCTCCGGTGACTGAAGGGCGGCCTGCACCGTGAAGGGCGAAAGCGCTTCGGCTTCGGCGCGCGAGTTGCGGTAGTGCACGGTTACCTCCGCACCCGCCGCCTGAAGCGCCTGCGTGATCGCCTTGCCGATGCGCACCGCACCGCCCGTCACCAATGCCCGTTTCCCTTCCAGAATCATGGAACCCTTAATACGCACATTTTTCAGACATTGGAAGTTTTGCCTTTCCTTTTTACAGGGGCTGGCAAAAAATAAACCTGCATTTAAAGGGAGTGAATTCCATGATCCGTAAAATCCTTTTCTCGTTACTGAGCGGCCTGCTGATCAGCACAGCCCACGCGCAAACAACCACCAACGCCGCCCCCATTGTCTACATCATTCCGATCAAGAAAATGATCGAGCCCGCCCTGCTCTACGTTGTCCGGCGCGGCGTCGACGAAGCCGTCCGCAACGAGGCTCGGGCCATCATCTTTGAAATGGACACCCCCGGCGGCGCGGTCAATGCCGCCGAAGGCATTATTTCGGTGATCACCAAAAGCGATA
>CAZABK010000036.1:0-29306 GCA_964483355.1 uncultured Verrucomicrobiota bacterium
CACCGAACTCTATCTGAAAGAGGCCGCCACCAACCCCATCGATCCCGCCACCAACGGGCACCGCGGCGCGCAGATCGGCACCGTCGAACGAATTTTTACAGAGCGCGGCGAACGCTGGATTGCATTCCACACCAATCGAGCCCTGATGAAGCACGACGGACTGAAAATTGAAGCCACCGGCGGCAAGGAACCTTTTAACTTTTTTGCCAAAGAAATGCGGCGTTCCAACGACCGGAGAAAGCGGCTGCAATTTGAAATCCCGGCCGGCTCGGAAATCGAAGTACAGTTGCCGGCGTCGCATCCTTTCATCGAAGTCGGCCAAACCGTGTATTGCTCCGCCTCACAGGAGGTTCGCCAACGCTACCGCTTCGACGCGCCGCGGCCGGGAACCTATCGACAGCAAAAGCCGTTCGCGGCAACGGTTGAGCTGACACCCTCCGGCATTACGGTGCGTGCGGAAGACGCGAAGATTTGGATCGACGAACCGCTGGGCGAAGCGCGGAACCCCGATAAAACGGAAGCGGCGATCCGAAAGAGCTTTGAAAAAACGGGCGGAACGGAATGGAAGCTCCACGCACTGGAAATCCGCGATAACGGACTCTTTGCGCCGGCCTCCGTGCTCAACGAAGCGCGCCGCCAACTACTCGAGCAAATGAGTTCCAACTTAGAGAGCAAAAAACAGCAGGAACATTTTCAGCGTTTGGAAGAATTGGTTCAACCGCCTGCGGAAGCGGAGGCGCAAGAGAGCTGGTCCGTCAAACTGCGCGACCTTGCGCTGCTCGATGAGCTGACCGACGAAGAGCTGAAACAGATTGATGAAGTGGTGCTGGAGGGTCGCTCGCCGAGCGACGGGCGGACAGCGTCCGCCCCTCCAACCCGCATCGCTCTCCCCATCATCCAAAGAGATCCTGAATCCTGCCTCCCGGATCCGGCATCCCGTTTCGAAGCCGCCAACCTCGGCGCACTCCAACAGCTCCGGGCCTGTTCCGACCTCACGTCCGACTGGCCGCTCTACACGCTCAACAGCGCAGCCGCGCAACAGTGGCGCGAGCTCGGCATTCGGCAATGTGTCCTGTCGCCGGAGGATACCGGCGACAATCTGAAGGCGCTGCTGAGCGTGCTCGGCCACCGCGCAGTCGTCCCCGTCTACCAACATACGCCGCTCATGATTTCAGCCACGCCGCCCGACGCCGGCGACACCCTTTCCGATCGGCAGAAACGCACGCTGCACATTGAGCATAATGGCGACCAGTATGTGCTGCTTTTTGAAGAGCCGTTTTCGCTGACCCGGCATCTGGACGAGCTTCGGGCCGCGGGCGCCTGCAACTTCCGCATCGACCTGTGCTACGGCATCCGCGATGCCCAACACGCGGCCGAAGCCATCCGCCGCGTCAGGAACGGCCACCCCATCCCCGGCAGCTACAGCGGCAACTACGAACGAACTCTGTAGAACTGCATCGAGGCCCCGGGATCAGCACCGCAAAAACAGCACCCCGTTCGCCGCGCTGAATTATACATGACCAATACCATCATTATTTGCGCATCTATCAATTTGCATCGCCGGATCATTCCGCTACTATCCGTCCTCAACTTGCAGCACTGGAGGTTTTAAGCGATGGACTGGAACACGTTGAGCAACCGCGTACTCGAAGGCGGAACGATTACAAACGAAGAGGCGCGGGCGATTCTGGAGTCCTCGGACAACGAACTGCTGGAGCTGCTGCAGGGCGCCTACCGCATCCGTAAAAAATATTTCGGGAACACCGTCGCGCTCCATCTGCTGCAGAATGTGAAGAGCGGAAAGTGCCCGGAAGACTGCACCTTCTGCTCGCAATCCAGCCGCGCCCGCAACGATGTTGAGCGCTATGAGATGCAGCCCGTTGAACGCATCATGAAAGGCGCCGACGCCGCCGTCGAACGCAATGCGAAGCGCTACTGTATGGTGGCGAGCAGCCGCGCCCCCAGCCCCAACGAACTTGAAACAATCTGCGAGGCAACCGCCCTGGTGAAGCAGAAATATCCGGAGCTGGAAATCTGCACCTCGCTCGGCCTGCTGACCGAAGAAAAAGCACTGCAGCTCAAAGCCGCCGGCGTCAACCGCTTTAACCACAACCTGGAAACCTCCGAAAACTATTTTCCGGAGGTCGTGACCACGCACAACTTTGCCGAACGCATCAATACCGCGAAGATTGCCAAACAGGTGGGGCTCGACCTCTGCTGCGGCGGGCTCTACGGCATGGGCGAAAGCCTGCAGGACCGCGTCGACCTCGCCTTTGCGCTGGCCGATCTCAAGGTCGACTCCGTGCCGGTCAACTTTCTCGACCCGCGCCCCGGCACCCCGTTTTACGGCAAAGCCAACCCGATGACGCCCAATGACGCGCTGCGCGCGCTGTGCATGATGCGTTTCGTGGTCGGCAAAGCCGAGGTTCGCGTGGCCGGCGGACGCGAAAAAGTGCTGCGCGGTCAGCAGGCGCTGGCGTTTTATCCGGCCAACTCGATCTTTACCGCCGGCTATCTCACCACCGGCGGACAGGATTATGAAACCGACACGCGCATGATTGAAGACGCCGGTTTTGAAATAGGTTGAAACAGGAGGCCGTAAGGTTATGGTCAGCCCTGAATTGCGGGAAGTTATATCGGCAACTATAACCGCACACAGCAGACAGGAGAAACTGTATGAACCATCTGACGCTGACGACACCGGCCCTGCTCTTTTCGGCGATCTCGCTGATCCTGCTGGCCTATACAAACCGCTTTCTCTCCTACGCCAATGTGGTGCGGCAACTGCATGACAAGTATATGGCGACGCCGGACGATATTCTGCGCGGGCAGATTTCCAACCTCCGCAAACGGCTCTATCTGATCCGCGCGATGCAGGTGCTCGGCATTTCCAGCCTGCTGCTCTGCGTGCTCTGCATGTTCCTCGTCTACGTCAACTGGATCAGCATTGCGGAGACGGTTTTCGGGATTGCCCTGCTGCTGCTCATCGGCTCGCTCGGCGTTTCCGTCCGCGAAATCATCATTTCCGTCCGCGCCCTGGAGCTGCACCTGAGCGATATGCAGTGAATACACGGCCTAAATGAACAGGCGGAAGGTCTGCAGAACCGCTGGCTTATTTTTTCCTGTTTTTTGATGCAACCTCTGTCCGGATGAATTAGTAAGGCCCCGTGAACAGTTTAAAGCACATCCTGGTTATGGTCGCGTTGATGGTGGCATCAATGCCCTGCTTTCACGCCCATGTACACGACATCCTTCATCAGCACAATAGGGTTGAAATCTGTGCGGCGCACTGTTGCCACTGCCATTCATGCGATGCGACCACCGCCTGCCCGCACGAATCGGATGCTCCGCAGAATCTCGCCGGATCTGTCACGATCCCTGCCCAACCCTCTTCCGCGGCTCTGCCTTTCCCCGTTACAGAAACAAGGCCGAAGATCCCAAGGTCACCTCTTCTCGCGTCAGGAACGCTTTCTTTGCTCCAGACCGTCCAGCTTCTGATTTGATTTTTCCGGCCGCTGAAAATGCATGCGTATTTTCAGGTATTGGAACCATTTAAAATCAGGAGTTTTATGAAATTTACCACATTCGCACTATGCGGCTGTATGCTGGCCGCATCGGGGTTTGCAGACCCCGAAAAACTGACACTCGACCGGGCCCTTGAGCTTGCCCGAACCTATTCCCCGGAGCTGAAGGCCGCGCGCCTGCAGACGGTAGCCTCTGAACAGGCGGTTAATGCTGCCGGCCGTTGGAAAAATCCAACGGTTGGGTTGGAGGCCGAAAAAATCGGAGGCGATTTTGACGGCACCGAAAGCGCTGAATATTCCGTGGTGCTGAAACAAACTTTCGAACGCGGCGGCAAACGAAAGCTTGAGCGAGCGGTTGCCGAACAATCAATCGGCATCGTTGCTCAGTCGGAGGCCGAAAAAGAGCTGGCGCTGCTGGCGGAAGTCCGGCTGGCTTTTATCGACGTGTTCGCCCAGCAGGAGATCGGAAAAGTCCGGGCTGAGCAGGATCAGCTGGGCCGGGCTTTTGTCGAGGTGGCGAGGCGGCGGCTTCAGGCCGGCGGCGGTTCCGAGCTGGCGCTGGCTGAGGCCGAGCTGGCGCAGGAGGAAATCAAGCTGGCCCAGACCTGCTGCTTCGGCGATCTGAAGGCCGCGCGCATCCGGCTGGCTTCGATGATCGGCATTCCGGAAGCGAAAATGAGCGAACTGGCCGGGGGCTTTTATTCCCTGCCGGAGGTTGCAGCTGCGGCGGTTGTTGGTTCCCATCCGGCGCTGCAGCGGCTGAATGCCCGGATTGAAGTGAAGCGTGCGCAGGCCGCGCTGGCGGCATCAAGAGATGCCGCTGACATCACGCTGGGCGCCGGATATAAATATGATTCGGGCGATGAAATGAGCTCTTTTAACGTTGGGTTCTCGATGCCGCTCAATTTTGTACGGAGCGGTCAGGCGGCGCAGGCCGCGGCGCTGGCTGAAGTCGACGCACGGTCGGTGCAGGGCGAAGAACTGCGCCGTGCGTTGCAGCAGGAACTTTCCGCGCTGACCGCTGTTTACAGCGGCGCAAAGCTGGAGGCGGAGATGACGCGCGACCGCCTGATGCCGAAAGCTGAAAAGGCGTATGCGCTGAGTAAGGCCGGCTATGAAGCGGGACGCTATTCGTGGCTCGAACTGATCAGTACCCAGCAGCACCTCGCGGAAATCCGTGTTCGCTATATCGAAACCCTCAAAGACGCCCACAGCGTACGGGCGGAAATCAGCCGCTTTTTACAGGAAGGAATTTAATCATGAAAAAAAGAATATTGTTTACAGCGCTCTTCATTGTCGGAACCATGCTTGCTAATGCGCAGGATTGTTCAACCGGCAACTGCGACTGCGCGTCGTGCATCGCGGAACGGGAAGGAAAGTTTACGCTGCCCGGTCTTCAGGGACTGGAACAGGAGCCAGAGGTCAGGGGTCAGGAACCAGACCAAAGCCCGAGTGCGGATGCCCATGCCGGACATTCCCATGCTGAAGGTGATGCCTGCTGTCCGGCGGAGCACGAAGAACACGCTGAGCTGCATGATCATTCGGTGCACAGCGGCCACAGCAGCTGCTCGCACGATCATTCCGGACATGGGCATGATGATGCCGGCGTTTTTCTGCCGGAGGAAATGAAGCAGAAAGCGGGGGTTGAGGTGGGAACGGCGACAGCCGGAAAGATTAATAAAACGGCGCTCTTCCCGGCGGAGATTAAGCTGAATCGCGACACGACCGCGGCGGTATCCCCGCGCTATCCCAGCGTCGTCCGGCAGGTCTTTGCGGAGATCGGCGATACGGTGAAGAAAGGTAAGGTTCTGGCCTCGCTGGAAAATCGCGAAACTATGGCGGTTTATACCGTTTCGGCTCCGGCGGACGGCACCATTATTTCCAAGGATCTGGCGGTCGGCGAAACCGCCGGTGAGGATAAGGTGCTCTACGAAGTGGCCGACCTTTCAACGGTCTGGGCCGATATCAGCATCTTTCCCAAATACCGCCATCACCTGAAAAAAGGCATGGCGGTGGAGTTTATCGCCCATGACGGCTGCAGGGCCTCCGGCGTGATTCGGTATATCAGCCCGTTGGCGTCCGAAAAAACGCGCACATTCACCGCACGCTGCATCCTTACGAAAGTCCCGGCGGACTTTACGCCCGGTGCATTCGTCCGCGCCCGCATTGTGGTCGAGTCGACCGATGCGACGGTTGTGATCCCGCGCGAGGCGGTACAGATGATTGAGGACGAAGCCGTGGTCTTTATTCCCGAAGGCACCACCTTCATCACCGCCCATGTTCAGCCGGGCATGGCCGATGAGTGCCATGTGGAAATCAGGCGCGGCCTCAAGCCCGGAGAGCACTATGTCGCCCGCGGCGCCTTTGCCCTTAAAGCGCAGCTGGTTACCAGCGGCATGGATCCGCACGCCGGACATAATCATTGATGGAGTTTTTACATGATTGATCGAATCATTAGCAATGTATTGAAAAACCGCGGGCTGGTGCTGCTGGCGCTGCTCGGGGTGATCGGGCTGGGCGTGCTGGAATACCGCACGCTCGATGTGGAAGCCTTTCCGGATATTTCGCCGATCATGGTGCCGATTTTTGCGGAGCCGGACGGCATGGCGCCGGAAGAGGTGGAGCAGCTGATTACCTATCCGATTGAGACGGCGATGAACGGCCTGCCGAATGTGACGCTGATCAAATCGACATCCGCTTTCGGGATGTCGGTGGTCTATGTCTATTTTACGGACGACACCGACATTTATTTTGCGCGCCAGCTGGTCGCGGAACGGCTGGCGGCTGCGGCGGCAGACCTGCCGGAGATGGAGGAGCCGCCCGCGCTGGGGCCGATTTCAACCGGGCTGGGACAGATTTTCCTCTATTACCTCGAGCTGGAAGAAGGCGCCGATACCGGCGGACTCGATGAGCTGACCTATCTGCGCGATGTGAACGACTGGGTTGTAAAACGCCAGCTGCAGACGGTGCCGGGCGTGACGGATATCCTGAGTGCCGGCGGCCATGTGCTGCAGTATCAGATCCGGCTCGACCCCTATCGGCTGCTGCAGTACGAGCTGAGCATTGAAGAGGTCACGACCGCGGTGCAGGCGAACAACCGCAATGTGGGCGGGCAGTATCTGGAGCTCAATTCGGAAGAGCGTCTGGTGCGCGGCGTCGGCTTCCTGAAGGATCTGGATGATATTCGCGGCATTGCGCTTAAAACGGTGGAAGGCATTCCGGTAACGATCGGTGATGTGGCGGAAGTGGCGCATGGCAAGGCGATGCGCCGCGGGGTGGTATCGCTGGGCGACGGCAAAGAGGTGGTTTCGGGCATTGTGATGAAACTGTTCGGCGCTAATTCGTCGGAGGTGATTGATGCGCTGTATGCAAAGGTGGACCAGGTGCAGGCGGGCCTGCCGGACGGCGTGAAACTGGTGCCGTACTATGAACAGGCGGACCTCGTGGCCAACTCGACGCGCACCGTCAACGTGGCGCTGCTGCAGGGCATGGTGCTGGTGCTGCTGGTGCTGTTTGCTTTCCTCGGCTGCTTCCGGGCGGCGGTGATTGTGGCCGCGGCCATGCCGTTCTGTGCGTTGACGGCTTTCATCGGTATGGCGTGGTTTGAGATTTCCGCCAACCTGATGTCGCTCGGCGGGATTGCGATTGCGCTGGGGATGCTGGTCGACGGCTCCATTGTCGTGACGGAAAACATTCACCGCTTCCTGGGGCTGAAAATTGGCGGGAAGACCTGCCGGCTCTGCCTGATTGAAGATGCAACAAAAGAAGTGGGCCGGCCGATTGCATTCGCGATCATGATCGTGATTGTGGTGTTTCTTCCCATCCTTTCGCTGGAGGCGGTGGAGGGCAAAATGTTCAAGCCGCTGGCTTATACCGTCATGCTGGCGCTGGGCGGCTCGATTGCCTTTGCGCTGGTCATTGCGCCGGTCATCGCGAGCTATCTGCTGACCGATAGACCGTACAGGGAATCACGCTTTTTCCAGGGATTGAAAAACGGCTACCGTCGGCTGCTGGAAGGCGCGCTTCAACTCAAGGATGTGGTTTTTGTTTCGTCCGGGGTGCTCGCCGTTACCGCATTCTTCGGGCTTCGAAGCATCGGTACCGAGTTTATTCCAGTGCTCGAAGAGGGCTCCATCATGGTCTCGGTCGGCATGGCGCCTTCCATTTCGCTCGAAGAGGCGGACAAAACCACCCGCAAGGCAATCGGCGAAATCCTGGATATTGAAGGCATCGAAAAAATTGTGACGCGCATCGGCCGGCCGGAGGCGGGCAGCCACCCGCACCCGGTCAACTTTGCCGAAGTGCAGGTGGAGCCGCACAACCCGCGCGATAAAAAACGGATCAGCAATGCAATCCGCGAGCGGCTCGAAGGCTTTCCCGGCATACAGGTCAACCTCGGCCAGCCGATCCAGCATCAGTTCGATGAACTGCTCTCCGGCGTTCGCGCCCAGCTGGCCATCAAGGTCTACGGCGAAGAGCTCGAAGAGATCCGCACGACGGCCGAGGCGATGCGGCATGCGCTCGAAGGCATTGACGGCCTGGTGGATCTGGCCGTGGAACAAAGCTATGGCCAGCCGCAGATTCAGGTGATTCTTAACCACGAAATGCTCTCGCGCTACGGCATCGCGGGCGAACGGGTGCTGGAAATGGTTGAAACCGCCGTCGGCGGACACGTCGTGGATACGCTCTACAAAAACACGCGGCGTTACGGCATTCATGTCCGTTATGCCGCCGAATACCGCGAAACAGCGGAAGAGTTGAGTGCGCTTTTTATTCAGGCGGATGACGGCGCACTGGTCCGGCTCGACACGCTCGCTGAAATCCGGCAGCTCGACGGACCGCTGCAGATTAACCGCGAGGCCAACCAGCGCCGCTGGATTGTTCAGGCCAACGTGAAGGATCGTGCACTGAGCGCGGTGCTCGCAGATATCCAGACCGCCGTCGCCGAAAAGGTGGAGGTCCCGGCCGGCGTGTTTATTGAATACGGCGGCCAGTTTGAGCAGCAGCGCAGTGCCATGAAGCGATTGGGATTCATTGTGCCGATCGTGATTCTGTCCATCTTTGTGCTGCTCTGGATCGCGTTCCACTCCATGCGGCATGCGGCGATGATTATCCTCAACGTTCCGCTCGCGCTCATCGGCGGGGTGATCGGACTGTGGGCCACCGGGCAGTATCTCTCCGTGCCGGCCTCGATCGGATTCATCGCCCTCTTCGGCATTGCGATGCAGGATGCGATGGTGCTGCTGACCGACTTTAACGATCTGCGCAAAGAAGGACAGGAAATCCACGAGGCCGTAATAAACGGCAGCCTGATCCGCTTCCGGCCGGTCATTATGACCACGCTCACCACGCTGCTGGGCCTGCTGCCGCTGTTGCTGTCGCGTGGTGCCGGCGCCGAGGTGCAACGCCCGCTCGCCGCGGTGGTGGTGTTTGGCCTGACGACCTCCACCTTCCTGACGCTGTTCGTGCTCCCCTCTATTTATGAGTGGGTAGAGTCCCGCCGCACGGTGGATCAGGAGCTCTGATTGGCCCACGAAGTGATTCATCACGAACACAAAGTTTTATGACCGCTTTTCCTCGTGATGAATCGCTTTGCCGGCCGGCAGAACGTCATGCCATCAGATTCGGTGCCGACGGAAGAAAACCCGCGCCTTTCCCCCTTCCGCTATACCATGCCGCCGCGCGGCACTATTTAGACTTTGTCTCAGCTTTAGGCTTGCCTAACTTTCGGGATACGCTACGGTGTTGCGCAATATAACCCAACTGAACGATCGAGTGAAAAACGACCTAAAATCAGAACCCGGTTTTTTCGGAAAACGGCTGAAAAACCCAGAGCTGTACTTCCGGCAGATGCCGGAAGGCCGCATTTCGGGCAGTCAGGTCGAGCTGCGGACCGGCCTGCGGCTTCATGAACTGTTTCTCACGCCGGCCGCGGGCCAGAAACTTGCACTGGAACTTTGCCCCGCACGTACCTGGATGGGGTTTGTTCGCCGCGGTTCTGCCACGCTTCTGCTCCCCGACCTCGGGCGCAAAACCCTCTCTGCCGGAACATGGTTTATCGGTCGCTTCGAAAATATCACAGTGGTGCCGGACAGCGAACACCCCATTGAAATCGTTACCTTTTCCGCCGGTGGACATTTGATGCAGAAACTGATCCCGCTGGCGGAACCCGGGGTGGCTCAAAAACTGGCGTGTTTTACCTGCACCAACCAGTTCCGGCCCACCACTTTCATCGGAGCATCCAGCGAACAGTTCCTGGCGCTCACCGATAAGATCCACATCTGTCACGCGCATTCGCTGACCGGGCGCCTCGAACTTGAGGAAGCCGCGCTGGAATGGCTCAGCGGACTCTTCCGCCAGCGCCAGCTCACGAAGTCTGGAAAAACCGGTTTCGGGTGCTCATTGATTGACCTTCCCGTAGAAAATAAAAAACAGCAAAGGACCTGAAAATGAAAACTGTAATCGTATATGGAAGCATGACCGGCAACACGGAAACGGTTGCCCAAAACCTCGCCGACAAGCTCGGTGCCACCGCAATCGCCGCAAGCGATGCCGACGCCGCCGCCCTCGAAGGCTGCGACCTGCTCATCCTCGGCGCCTCCACCTGGGGCATCGGCGATCTTGAAGACAGCATGGCCGACTTTCTCAGCACCCTCGCCGACATGGACGTCAGCGCCGCAAACTATGCCGTCTTCGGGCTTGGCGATGCCATGGGTTATGGCGACTCCTTCGTGGACGGGCTGGCCGACATGGCTGCGGTTCTCGAAGCCAAAAGCATCAAGCGCGTCGGCAACTGGCCGACCGAAGGCTATGAGTTCGGCGCTTCGCGCGGACAGGAAGGCGACAACTTCATGGGCCTGGCCCTGGATGAAGACAACGAATCCGACAAAACCGCTGAACGGCTGGACGCCTGGGCCAAGCAGGTCAAAGAAGAAGCCGGTGCATAACACAATTTTCCTTGGTTGGGAAAGTTAGTAAGCATCCTATACGGGGCCTCTGCCGAAAGGCAGGGGCTCCGTTTTTTATCGGCGAACGATACACTTCAGCGCGTTCAGGGCTGCGGCGGTTGGAGCCGGCCGTTGAGATAGTTTTCGGGGAGCAGTCTTTTCAACTGGCCGATCTGCATGCGATAGCGCATGGCCGGCATGGTTTCGCGCCGCGCTTCGTGGTAGCGGACCAGCTCGGTCATGCCGGCAATGTAGGTGGCGATGCTCAGCCGCTCGCGATAGAACGGGTTTGACGCATCCACGGTGTGCGGCGCCACGAAGGCCTGCATTCGCTCGGCCGATTCATCCATCACCGCTTCCGGCCCCAGCGCCGCGATGAGCGTAAGCTTGCGGTCCATAAGGAAGGCGCCGCGCACCTGACGGTAGCGGTCGCCCAGGGCATTCTCTTCAAAATCGAGATGGAACACATTGGTGAGCGATCCGGAACATGCATAGGTCGCCTGCGCGTTGCTCAGTTCGTTGCCGCGCGGATTGAGCTCGGTCAGCAGGCCGAGGTTGCGCAGGTCATAGCCGATGCGCGGACGGTTATCTGTGACCGCCGGGGCGGCGCCGACAAATTCGCGCAGCTTTTCAGTTCCGGCAATAAAGCAGGTGGCAATATCTTCCGGGCCACTGATGCCGCCCGGCGCAAGGTTATCGAGCACCGTCTGTTCGCTCATCCGCTCAACCACGCGGCTGTATGGAACCAGGCCCGGCGTCTTATGCCCGATCAGGCAGAATTCGGTGCCGGTATAAAGCTCCCACAGCGTGGCTTCGGGAAAGACATCAAGCATGGCGGCCGTGATGGATTTCACCTCTTCGAGCGTCAGCAGGTGGTAGGGAATCCACTGGGCAATCATGCCGCCCTCGTTAAGGCGGTCGCGACAGACCTCGTAAAACTCGCGCGAATAGAGGCTGGCCGCACCGTCGTTATCCGGCGGCGGCGGCTCGAGCGCAATAATGTCGTAGCTCGCACGGGTCGCCGCAAGGTGGGTGCGGCCGTCGTTAACGATCATACGCACGCGCGGGTCGTCGGTAACGTTTCCGTTAACGTGATCGTAGCAATGCACGGCGCGGGTGACGGCGGAGGAAATTTCGGCGCAGTCAATCTGCTCAATGCCGGGATGCGCGGCGACGCCCGAGAGCGTCATACCGGTTCCAAGGCAGATGACCAGTGCCTGTTTGGGATCCTCGTGCAGCAGCGCCGGGAGCTGGCCGATCAGCTTGGTGTAGCGCTGCGCAATAAAGTTGTCGGTAATCATGGAGGTGGGGCCGACATAGAGGCGGCGCAGCTTAAACCCGGCATCGGGAACATCCTGCTCCATCACCAGCACGCTGCCGGCGGCATCCTCCTCGTGGAAAATAATTTTGTTGGTTCCCATGTGGCGGACAATGCCACCCTCCGAGGCCAGCACCTGCGTATCATAAAACACGGAGCGGTCGGCGAAGAGGCTGCTGAAAACGCGTTCAGGCATGACGACCGCCAGCGCGGCAAAAACCACCACCACCGCGGCGGCCTGCCATTTTGGCATGTTCCCCGCGGTCATACGCAGCAGGCATCCGCACAGCACCAGCACCCCGGCGCAGGCCAGCAGGGTTCCCTGCATACCCAGCCACGGAAGCAGCACAAAGCCCGCAACCAGCGGACCGAGCATGCAGCCGAGTCCGTTGAGCATATAGGCCGCGCCGAAGCGGCCCGCCGCCTGCGACCGGAGCTGCGTAAAGAAGCGGCCGGCAAACGGAAAGGCATAGCCCATCAGGAAGGCCGGCAGCGCAACCAGCACCAGCGTCGGCGGAACAATGCGCAGCAGCAGCGCTGCTACGGGAGTCTGCGCGCCCGCCGGCAATGTCTGGAGAAATGAAGTTGCGAAGGAGGCATAGCTTTTTCCGGCGGCGCCGGTCGCCCACAGCGCGAGCCCGACCACCATGCAGAGTGCGCCGGCCAGCAGGAAGAGACCATAGTCCGAGGCCGGCGCCGCCGTGCGCTCAGCGCGGCGGCTTGCCGCAAAACTGCCCACGGCCATGCAGAGCAGATAGACGGCGAGCATAACGGCAAAGGTTTGCGCCGTGCTGTTGAGATGGAAGAGCAGCATACGCGTCCAGACGCACTCAACCGCCAGCGCGGTAAATCCGGAACAGAAAAAGGCAAACAGCATCAGTCTACCCTGCCCGTCCGGCGCTTCCGCCTTCGCCAAGGCTTCGGCGGACAGGTCGACTTCCGCAGTGTGTGCGCCGCCGAAGAAATCCAGTGCCAGTGCAAACAGCGCAATAAAAACATTCACTCCGACGGCGGTCATCAGCGCGCCGTGGAAGCCCAGGTTGGCGATCAGCCAGAAGCCGCCCGTCAGGCAGCCGAACACGGCGCCGACCGTGTTGGCGGCATAAAGCAGGCCGGTGCGCATGGCCACGCGGTCGTGGCGGCAGACGCACTGCCGAATCAGGATCGGCAGCGTGGTGCCCATCAGCAGGGTCGGCGGCAGCAGAATGATGAACGCGCAGATCAGCTGCACCACCGGCAGCAGCGGCGAGGAGACGGAATCCAGCCCCCACGAACCGACAAATGCGCCCAGCCCGTTAAAGGCCGGCTCAGTCAGCGCCACAAAAATCGCAATGCCCGCCTCGACCGCCGCATACCAGCGCAGCGGGCGACTCGACCGGTCAATAAACTTTCCACCAAAGCGGCTGCCGAGCGCCAGCCCCAGCATGAATACCGAGAGCGTGATGGCAATCGCGTGGCCGGAAGCGCCAAACACCAGCACCAGCCGCCGCACCCACACAACCTGATACACCAGCGCACTGAAGCCGGAGACGATAAACAGAAGCAACAGCGCGCCAAACAGAAATGGCGCGCCTTTGGATTCTTCGGAGAGAGTACCTGCGGGGGATATCATCGAATACCTCCCGTACTGTAACCGGGTGAATTCATCTCCGCTTCCTGCTCAAATTCCTGCCGTTTCTCACTGTATTCAGCGGCTTCTCGCTGGGTGACTCGACGGTTCTTTACCAGCTCCATGAGGGATTGGTTCAACGTACGCATGCCGAGCTCATGCCCCGTTTGCATCGTCGTGGCAATCTGGTGGGTCTTTTCGTCGCGGACCATGGCGCGTACCGCCGGGGTCACGCAGAGCACCTCGGCCGCCAGCGAGCGGCCACCGCCGGCGGACCAGGGAACCAGCTTCTGGCAGATGACATATTGCAGCGTCGAAGCAAGCTGAATGCGCACCTGCGGCTGCTGGGCCGCCGGGAAGGCGCTGATGATACGCGAAATAGTCTGAACGGCGGTGGAGGTGTGAAGCGTGGCAAAGGTCAGATGGCCCGTCTCGGCCAGGGTCAGCGCGGCGGACATGGTTTCGACATCGCGCATCTCACCGACGACCACGATATCGGGGTCTTCACGCATCGACCGGCGCAGTGCTTCGGCAAAACTCGAGGTATCGCGCCCGACCTCACGCTGGGTCACGAAGGCTTTTCGGTTCAGGTGACGGTATTCGACCGGATCCTCGATGGTATGAATATGGCAGGGACGGGTTGCATTGATTTCATTCACAATGCTGGCGATGGTGGTGGACTTACCGGAGCCGGTCGATCCCGTCACCAGGACCAGCCCGGAATGCAGCGTGCAGATGCGATCGAGCACCACCATAGGAAGCCCCAGATCTTTCAGCTCAAAAAATCTGTCGGGCAAAAGACGCAAGGCCAGCGCGAGAGTGCCCTGCTGGTAATAGGCGTTGATACGGATGCGGTGCCCGCTCGGCAGCGTGATGGCCCAGTCCAGCTCCTGTTCGTGTTCGAGCTGGTGGAACGCCTCGCGGCCGACAAGCTGCAGCGCAATCTCGTCAACATCATCGGACGAGAGCTCGGGGAATGCCTTCATCGGCTTGAGCGCCCCGTGCACCCGCAGGAACGGCGGCGCGCCGACGGCCATGTGCAGGTCGCTGGCGCCGCGCTCGACAAACTCTTCAAGCATTGCGTTCAGGTCAACAGTCATTCCACATTCTCCATGCGCCTCTTAGCCGGTGCTCTGAGGGCTACTTTGCACCTGTGATGGACATCTGCTCCAGGAGATTTTCCAGCTTAACGGGATAGCTCCCGGAGATGACGGGCGCCGAAGAAGAGTCGTCGGACGGCACGGAACCTTCGGAAGCCGGAGCCGTGTTCAGCTCCTCCAGCTCAATCTTCAAGCGCTCGAGCAGCTCGCGCGACGCGGCTTCGCCCTCGCCGGGCGCGGCGAGCACATGCGGACGAATCAGCACCATCAGCTCTTCGCGAACGGTCTGGTCAGACTTAAAAGAGAAAAAGCGACCGATAAACGGTAGATCCTTGAGAAACGGAATGCCGCTGTCGACCTGAACTTTGGTCTCGGTAATCAGCCCGCCAAGAATCACCAGGGAGTTATCGTTGGCGACGAGCGTGGAGGTGACGACCTGCTGATCAATATCCTGAACATTAACGGAGGCGTCGCCGCCAACATCAATCGTGCGTAATACCGGATCGATTTCTGAACGCTCCTGCATAATGCGCAGCGTCACACTGCGATCCGCATGTACACGGGGGGTGATCAACAGCGAGAACCCGATATTACGATCTTCGAGGGTATACGTTGTTTCAGAGCTGGTCGGCGTTCCGGTTTCTTTATCGTAAATGGGAATCGTTGTTGTCTCATCCAGAAACTTGGACTCGGCTCCGACAAACACATTGGCCGCTTCATTGTCAGCCACCAAAAGTGTGGGGGATGCCAGCTCATCTACGTTCTCTTTTTTCGCCAGTGCGGAAACCCGGGCGCGAACATTGTTATGTATATAGCTGGCAACCGGGGTGCCGCTCACATATTCCGGGTTGAGAATCAGGTTGGTTGCTGTGCTGGCAATGGGGTCGATCAGCGAATTAATGGCGGAGTCGGCAAAGCCGCCCGAGGCGATCCCGTCGTCCACGTCATCTTCAAACAGCCACTCGACGCCGGTCTCGACGGAATCGTCGAGCGTGACGGAGAGCACATTGACCTGCAGCAGCACCTGGCCGCGCGGCTTGTCCATGGCCTCGACCGCTTCTTTTACGAGCTGGACGGCGTTGCGGTCGCTGGAGCGCACCAGCAGCGTGTTGATTTCCGGCAGGGCGGAGAGATAAATCAGCGAGATGCCCTGCGGCCGGTCCGCACCGATAGCCATGCTGTGCTCGAGCATGTCCCGCATAAACTCATCGCGTTCCAGCAGCGCCTCAATCTGACCGAGATCTTCGCCTTCGTCATATTGCGACGAACCGGAGCGGGAGGAACCGGAACGGGAGGACGAGCTATAGCGGGAAGAGCTGGAACGCGACGAACCATAGCGCGACGACGAAGACGAACCATAGCGCGATGACGAGTTTCCGGCATCTCCAATGTCGAGCTGGCTGCGCTCGGACAGCTGTTCCATACGGCTGAGCGCCAGCTCAATATCTTCAATCGGATCCGTTTCATAGGCATCAATACGCTCCCAGACGATGCGGTCGCGAAAGAGTCCTTTCAGGGTGTCGGCCACATCATTGACCGACGGATATTTAACGGTGATCGACTCCATATAATCATCGGAGTACACCGTTTCGGACGCCAGATGCTGCTCCAGCGTGGTAATCATGACGACCCCTTCGGACGAAACAGTCATCCAGAGTCCCTGCGAGCGGCAGATGGTCTTCAGGGCGTCCATCGCGTTGACATTCTGTAGATAAACCTGAACGGGCACATCGGCGCAGGCGGCGCTCACAACAACGGGCAGTTCACAGCCGCGCGTCAGCAGTTCGGCGAGCTCGCGCATGGTCAGGTCTTTTACCCGCAGCGTGCCCAAGGGTGTGTTGGAGGTGTCGGCCTGCGACCGGGCGGCCGGGGGCAGGCCGCACAACATGAGTGCGATACAGGATACAATAAAGTGATGCGGTTTCATAAGCTTTCTCTGTCCCTTCCTCTTACTGGAAAACGTGGATATCCTGCGGCCGCTTGTGCGGACTGATTTCAACGGTGTCACCCTTGATCGAATGGATCATCAGATACACCGGATCCGAACTTTTCACCGTGGATGCCAGACTTTGCCGCGCAACATTCGGCGCCACATAGATGACGCTTTTCTCGGTCACATAGACGGGGGCGTCTTCTTTCCCGATGCGCAGGACGGCCCATGATTTTCCGTCCTTCACCTCCATGGTGGCCAGGATTGCGATGTCGCGGGGCATATCGGCGTCCGGCGCGGGAACAAAAGAGGAATTGCCCTCTCCCTTGGCGTGGTACACGAATGGGTCGAGCAACGCGGCAGGCTGATCATCGTTAACTGCCGGCTCCCGGGGGAGGGTTTCGCCCGCGTTCGTTTCCTGGGCAGCGATCGCGCCCGCAGCAAACAGGAATGCCAGGCTGCCTGAAGCCGCAAGCATCCGCCGGGATCTTAATCTGTTGTTTTTGTCTGACATGGCCTGTTTCTCCTAATCATCGTTTCTTTAAATTATCGTCAAACCACGCTGCCGGTCGCCTGCATCATGGCGAGATAAAAACCAAACATAATAAAGCCCACCATCGTGCCGACGATCACATAGGCCATCGGCTCAACCATTTTGGAAATCAGCGCCACGCGGCGCGTCAACTGCTCTTCGGTATAGTCGGCCACCTGCAGCAGGCTCTCGTCGAGTCCGCCACTCTCCTCGCTGACCGGGATCATGGTATAGGCCATCGGACAGAGCTTTTTAATGCCGTGGTCCGCGGACGCCTTACTCAGGGAAGCCCCCTGCCGGATCTGCATCCGCATGCCCCGGAACTGGTGGGCATAATAGGCATTGCCCATAGTCAGCGACACCAGATCCAGCGCGCTCATTGCGTCAATACCGCTCTTGAGCAGCGCTCCCAGCGTCCGGCACCACATCGTGTTGGCATAATGGCGCAGCGCCTTGCCGGTGAGCGGCACCCACAAAATGGCCCGATCGACCGCCACCGCGGTCTGACTGGACTTGCGCGCGGCGATGAATGCCGCAACCAGCACCACCGGCGCCAGCAGCACATAGATGCCGTACACCTGCAGGAAATCATTGGTATAGATCAGATATTGGGTCACCTTGGGCAGCGTGGTGGGATCCTTCGTTCCAATGAACGACATCAGCTGCGGAATCACCTTCGTCACCATGAAATAACCCAATCCCATCGCAAAGGCGATCACGCCCGCCGGATAGGCCATCGCGCCCAGAATCTGGGAGCGCACCTTGCGCGCACGCTCCATCAGCTCCGCGGCATAGCGCAACATTTCGTCGAGCGTACCGTTGGATTCGCCGATGCCGATCAGTCCGATGGTCGCGTTGCCGAGAAAGGGTGCTTCATCCCGGAAACTCTGCTCCAGACTTCGGCCGCTCTGCACCGAGGTTGTGATGTCCGCATAGATCCGGCGCAGATAGTGCGGGGCCTGAGAGCCGACCGACTGGAGCGCCACCAGAATCGGAACTCCGGAATGGATCAGCTGGGCAAACTGAACAAATGAGAGTTCGAGCTGGGAGGAGCGGATCAGGAAGCGGGCGAGCGTGCGTTCAAGCTTACCGCGGCCGGCGGCGGCCGCCTGACGGGTCTGCTCGAGCTTCAGCACCATGCAGCCGCCCTCCCGCAAGCGGGCCTGTGCCACCGCAATGTTCTCGGCATCCAGCGTGCCTTCGCGCCGCACGCCGTGGTCTATCACCGTGTAGGCAAAGTGCGGCATCAGGCGTCACCCCCCATATAGGCAACGCGCACAACCTCGCTCAGCGTGGTTTTGCCTTCCGCCGACCGGCACAGGCCATCCTGCAGCAGCAGGCTCTGCCCGGGACTCGAAAATACCGCTTGCACAATTTCGTCGTTCGTGGCTTTGGCTGCCACCAGTTTGCGGACCGATTTGTCCATCGGCAGCATTTCGTAGAGCCCCATACGGCCGGCATAGCCCGTCCCGCCGCAGAGCGAACACCCTTTCGCAACCGGATAGGTGCGCGTCGCGTCCAACGCCTCGCCGAAGAGATCACGAAAACGCTCTTCCGGCGGCGCCGGCTTCACGCAGTGCGGACAGGGACAGCGCACCAGCCGCTGCGCCACGGCCAGCCGCACGGTGGCCGCCAGTTCCTCGCGTGCCACATTCAGGTTCAGAAGCCGGCTGATAATCCCCACGGAATCGTTGGTATGCAGCGTGGAGAGCACGATGTGGCCGGTCATGGCCGCCTTCACGGCAATATCGGCCGTCTCTTCGTCGCGGATCTCACCGATCATAATCACATCGGGGTCATGGCGCAACGCACTGCGCAGCGCGCCGTTAAAGCTGACCCGCTCGCTGTCCACATGCACCTGATTGATGCCGCCGAGGGGAATTTCGACCGGATCCTCGATACTGATGATGTGGCGGGTTCCGGGTTCACGCAGCCGCCGCAGCGCCGCGTAAAGCGTGGTGGTCTTTCCGCTGCCCGTGGGCCCCGAGAGCAGGATCATTCCGTTGGCACAGTCCAGCGCCGACTCCATCATCTGCTCATGGGCGTCGGACATCCCGAGGGATTCGAGTTTATCCAGATCTTCCGCGACGGCGGCCGTCGCCAGGATACGCAGCGTAATCTTTTCCCCGTTGACGGTGGGCACCGTCGCGACACGCATCGAAATGTCATCGTCGCCGACCGGCAGCGAAATCTGGCCGTCCTGTGGGACGCGCTTTTCCGCAATATCGAGGTTGGCGGCCACCTTGATGGCCTGGGTCAGTTCGTGGGTCTGCTCCGCCGGCATTTCGCGGTCGACGCGCATCATGCCGTCGACGCGCATGCGCACGCATCCGCCGCCGGCCGACGGATCAATATGAATGTCCGAGCTGCGGAACTGCAGGGCGCGGTTTACCAGCTGCTCAAAAAGCTCCAGAGCGCTTCCCGCACGCCCCTGCTGTGCAGCACCATCCGGATAGTAGCGGCGGATCGTGGCCTCAAACGCGGCGGGATTCATGGGGCGGAGTACGCGGACCACGCGATGGGTGTGCGCCTCGACCTGCGAGATCGCAACATCGTCCTCCGGATCGGTCATCACCAGCGATACCGTGTCCTCATCCAGCGCCACCGGCAGAACACCCAGCCGCCGCGCCATCGCTGACGAGATACAGCCCAGAACATCCAGGGCAATCACGATTTTAGAGGTATCGATCTGATTAATCATTTTGTCTTAACCACAGAGGTCACAGAGAACACAGAGGACGTAATAGATCCCGGCTGTTCTGTATTCTTCAATAGTGAGAGATTTGTGTTCATTCGCGTCTATTCGCGGTTCAAATTATTTAAAATAGTAAAAGGTGCCTTCAAACTTTAGCTGCAGAAGCGAGCGGCGCGGCTGCCCGTTGCTGTCCAGGGCGGCGCCCAGCTCGATGGCCCCGAAACTGCTCAGATAGGAAAATCCATCCAGCTGATGCAGGAACCCATGCAGACCTGCAAAGGTTCCAATCACAGTATAATGGTGAGTCGATGCGGCGACCGGCAGCTCCGGCCCATCCTCGATCCCGACCCGGCTCTGGAGCAGCAGGCCGCTCTCGCTGATCAGCGAATCCAGTGCGCTGAGCACTTCGATTTCGCGTTCGGGCGAAACCACGTCCGCCCCGCTGGCGGCCGTTTTCACACTGGCCCGCGCCCGGGCCAGCGACTTTTCAAGACTCTCGGCCTTAAGCTTCAGCTGCGTCACCTCCGGATCGTTTTCCGGCCGGATGATGCCGTCGGGCATGTTGACCACCTGGTTGGCCTTCTTGGCCTCCGCCAGCTCATCCTGCAGCGGATCGAGCGCCCAGCGGCGGCCCGACGAAATGATCAGCATCGCAATCACAATACCGAGCACAATGCGCATAAAGGTATTCAGTTTGGCCCAGTTCCGGGCAAATTCCTCTTTCCACTCACGCAGAGCTCTACGGATGGCGCGCTTCATCGGGCACCTCCTTTCGGGCGAATATGATATGAAAACAGCTGGTCGCGCGTGTCCTCGCGATATTTCAGCGGGCCGGGCTCAACCAGCAGGCCATGCGGCGCCAGCGCACTGGCCAGCGTGCGGTCAAAGCGGTTCTTGCCCTCGGCCCAGCGCGTGCTGCCTTCAATTTCATAGCCTCCGCTCTCGAGCTGGACCACGCGGGTGACGCGGGTATATTGCGGTATTTCCCGCGCCAGGCAGTTCACCAGTTCCAGCGCGCCTTGCGGAAGGCGGCGCTCCTGCGTAAGTGTTTTGTGGATGCGCTGCTGCTGGTTACGCTGCTGCTGCAGGCTGCTGCAGCGGCTCTTCAGCTTTTCGCGTTCGGACACCAGGGTATCCCATGCTGCCTTAACCTTCTGCTCATCTTTCAGATCCAGCCGCATCTGGTTCCAACGTCCGCCCACATAGAGCGCCGTCAGCAGCACGATTCCGAGGCAGATCCAGGTGCCGGCGCGGTACGGATCGCGCGGCCCGGTGGGCGGGCCGACCAGCGCGCAAGGATCCTGCGTATCGCCCGGACAGGCGGCCAGCGCCAGCTCCATGAGCGAAGGCAACAGACTATCCAAAGTCACAACCTGTACATTCTCAGCGGTTCCAACGACGGTATGAGCCCGATCGGCGGGGGCGTCGTTTTCCGGCGCCGCCGTAATCACGCGCAGTCCCAGCGCATTGTTCACATGCAGCCGGCGCTGCAGGCGCTCGAGCCGTTCGCGGTCGCGGTCCGTTGTCTCCTCGCGCAGGCCGATCTGAACCGACGACATATAAAACGGCTGCTCCTCGGTGCCAGGCACCGCATAAAATCCGCTGCGCGTCCGCAGCAGCAACAGCCGCTCCTGCGCATGCTCCGAAGCCGACAGCCCCAGCAGGCCGAGCTCAAGCCCGCCGACGCCGCTCACCTTCACACCGAGCGGCTTCAGCTGCTGCACATACGATTCAACCTGCGCGCCGTCAACGGCCGCCACCAAAAAGCTCTCCGGCTCGCAGCCCATTCCAAATAGCGCCGCATCCGTCGCGGCCAGCCGCAGCGCGCCGACTTCAGTGCCCTGCTCCTGCGCCAGTTCATAAGAGAACGCCGTGTGGATCTCCTCCGGAGCGAGGTCCGGCGGCAGGGTCATCCGCACACTGTGCAGATCGGCCGGCACAAGAATCCGCGCCTCCCTCACGCCCTGCTGCGCAAGAAACTCCAGCATATCGGTGGGAAGCTGCTTCACGCTCAACGACGGTGCAGCTTCGACAGCACGCTGTTCCCAGCCCTTGCCCCCGCGGCTATAAACCCCGGCACTCCACTGCTGGCCGTCAAATACAAGTACGGCGGTGATTCGTTTTTTGAATGGGTTCATGGTTGTTGGTCATTCGTTATCGGTTAGTTAGCCTGTCCTCCGAAGCCTTGGCGAAGGAGGATTATTGGAAACAAAGTGCCTCAGTCCGTCCTCTTATTGAAGGTAAAGGGTGATAAAATTCTGTCCGGGATGCAGCTCGATCGTTTCGGGTTCCCCGATGGTTAGCGGAGTTGTTTGTCCGGCAAGGAATCCATAGGCGTAGATTTTACGAACGCCCGGCGCTATCGCGAGATCATCGAAAAGGATTGTCGCACTGGCAATCGGCTCTTCCGAATTGCCGGTATCCCCCAGGAATGCCGTTACCCAGCCAACATCTGGCGCGTCGAGGCCGACATCGGGAATAAAGAGTGCCACGCGCAGGCGGTTGATGTAGTGGTTAAAATTTCCACTGGCGACAGTGCCGAGATATTCCCAGCTCACGCCACCACTATCTGTTGTTATATTCCCAACAGCAGCTGTGTCCCACGCTGGTTCTGTGCCACTTGTGGTATTCGTGACCGTACATTTGAACACATATGCTCCCGTGCTATCGACAGTGCAATCATCCATTCCAATGCTAACTCCAGAAGCCCAGACAGGAGCAGGCACCACCGAACTCCAGATAGGAGCAGCCGACAAATCCTTAGCCTTCAGCACAACTTTCAGAGTTGCCGGAGAGTACGAATTGGTTAAAACGAGCGTCTGATCTTCATCCGTCCAGGAAGAACCCCCTCCTTCCTCGCCGTTCGAGCCATGGCTGGTGATCAGTTCGATTTCTCCGCTGGTGCCGTTTGTCTCAACAATCCAGTCATTACCAAAGCCGTCATACAGTTCCTGATCGAGCGGATTATTCCCAACGAGGTACGGGCCGTTCCAGCCGCAGTGCAGGTTGAATTCAGACCAGGCAGGGAAGCTGATGCCAGCGGCAATGTCAGCAGCAGGCCAACTCAAGGAAGACGGGATTGTGGATGCAAACTCCAGAGCACTCGGTGCTGTCCACAGCTCCGACAACACTTTGCCATCTGCATAGTCTTGAATAACCGGCAGGCGGCCCATGTCGGCGACAAAGCGGCCGAGGTTAAGGCCGTCGCCCGCAATGACGGCCTGGATTTTTTCCATGCGGTCAATGGTGATGTCGTAGCGCGAGCGGGAGGAAAGATCCTCCATGCTCACCAGCGCCATCGACGCCAGCCCGGCCAGCAGCGCCAGCACAATCAGCACTTCAATCAGCGTCATACCCGACTTAGAATCTTTATTTTCAGACCACGGAATACACCGAATACACTGAAAAATATTCCAGATATTCCCTTTCCGCTTATTCGGTGTATTCCGTGGTTTCATTTTATCTTTCAGGTTATAGGGATCAGATTCCGTCAAAGGTCAGCTGGCGTTTCAGGCGGTTGGTATGGCTCGCCCCGACGGTAGCTTCATCGATGCAAAGCCAGAGATTGGTCATGCTGTTGGTAACAATCGCCGACACCTGATACGGGTTGCCGTTTGGATCGAGCAAGGCGGGATAGTCATCGTCATCAGCATTTGTGTACTCCCCCTCGGACACGGCATAGGGGCCGCGCCAGCCGCGGTTCCTGTCCAGATCCCATGGTTCATACGAGAAGAGAGGCGTGGATGCTTCGGTGTCCGTTTGTGTAATCAGCGGCGCCAGATAAACATTGGCCCAGTCAACTCTATCCACATGACCGGTGCAGTTGGAGCAATCGTTATAGAAACGAATGAAAGCGCGCTGGATCTCGGCCATTTCGCTGGTGATGAGCGCCTCGTTCGCATCCTTCTTACCAACCCGAAACTGCGGCAGCATAATGCTCGCGAGCGCACCGAGCAGCGCCACCACAATCAGCAGTTCAACCAAGGTGAAAGCGCTTCGCGCCGTCATTGGTAATTGGTCAGTAGTCATTGGGCATTGGACATTGGGGGAGGCAATTCCGGGCTCCCGCTTTGCGCTAAATTTTGTATGCGTCGTCTTCATACCCACATTTCCTCACTGATAAACTAATGACCAATCTCCACTGACTAATCAGTGCGCGCAGCCATCGGCGCAGGAAGTCGATTTGTTTCGACTGTTCCCCTTCAGGATCTGCTCCCCAAATCCAGCTTCCATCGCTTCGATCTCCGCCTTCTGGGCAGCCCGTTTTTCCGTCTGCTGCTTTTTCCAGACGGTGAACCCGGTCGCAACCGCCGCCGCAACCGCCACATAAATTCCGACTCGAACCATCATTTTTTTATCTATCATAATTCGCCAAAACCTATATTTCACATACTGTTTTTGTGCGTTTCTTTTAAGCAGGTTCGGGATGGCTGGGTCGAAACCCCGCCATCCCTAATCCAAAAGGCTTTATATAAAGCCTAGATCCTTACGGATTGGTGATGCCGCATTCCGGGCAGGAAGTACCAACCAGGATGGCCGCCTGAGCTTCGTCATCAACCGTATTGCTGAACGCTTTGATGTAGGCGATGTAGTAAGAGAAGTCTGCATCGATCGGAACCAGGCAGGAACCGGCTTTCTTCACAGAGATGCTGGAATCAGTTGCAACGCCCCAGTCATTGTCGGAAGAGGAGGACCAGTCAGTAGCCTGCGAAACAAACATCGGAATGATGATGCCTTCGTCGGCTTCGCCACTAGTGCCTTCCCATGCATCTTCGTCCAGACCGTCGAAGGTAACGTCTTCTTCAGCATCATCTGTCCAGCCGTCAAGAACCAGTACGGACACGCCATTGGTCAAAGCTTCAACGGTCGAAGCATCGCCATAGACATATTCAGTCAGACCCGCAGCATTCAGAGAGTCTGCCTCAGTTTCTGTAAGCGTGTGCGCAGAGGTGTTGTCAACCATGTTGTCCTGGGTGAATTCCGGCAGAGCCATTACGTTGTCAGCAGTAGCCGCGACAGTTGCGTTGGTCAGACCGTTGTGCAGCTTGTTCGGCAGAGCGCCGCTGAGGCTGTAGTTGTCGAGCAGGGTTTTGATGGTGCTGGCCTGGTTATAGTCGCAGGTCGCTTCCATTGCTTTAACACGGTTAGCTTTGAAGCTCGGGAGCATCAGAGCAGCGAGGGCACCGAGCAGAGCTACGACGATCAGCAGTTCGACCAGGGTGAAACCCTGTTTGGACTGTTTGTTTTTCTTGTTCATTTAATTTCTCCTTAATGGATTATTTTTTTGCGTCACCCGAATGGGCATCGCAACTTTTAACTATGTGCGCTTCCGGGCCCGCCCCGACATTCTGCGCTGGCTTTTCCAAATCGATTTCCCGGTTTTCTTCCGGTGGAACCCAGTCGACGACATAGCGGTATTCGCAGCCGCACTTGAGAATGATTTCCTTCTGGTTCCGCTTCAAAATCCTCATGTCGATCGTCATTCCGCCAAAGCCGTCGTGGTCGTAGAGGTCGGCATAAAGCTCGGCGATCTTGTTTATCACTTCCTGATTGGTATTTGTCATTGTGCGTGTGTCAGTATATTTTTTTAGCCACAAAGAACACAAAACAGCTCAAGAACAGAGGTGCTTTTCTTTTTGTGGTTTTTGTGCCCTTTCGTGGCAAAAACATCCGTGTTCATCTGCGTTTATCCGTGGTTCAACGAGCTGTTAATGCGCGCAGGCGGTTTTGCCTTTGATGGCGCACTGACATAACTTCAGCAGAGGATCCTTCGGTTTGCGCTCCAGATAGCGCTCGCACTGCTGCTTCCCGTCGTATCCGAGCATGGTGCCGAGAATAAAATCTTCGGCGGCGGTGTAGTCGGAGAGACTCTTGTCGCCAATGGAGCGGATCACTTCCACACACTCTTTTGCGCCGAAAAAAATGTTGGTGCGGCTTTCACCAACCGGCTGAAGCATATAGGCAATCTCGGCATTTTCGAGGCGGCGAACCGCCTGTTCCAGATCTTCGTTGTACAGGGTGTGCAGCACGAGGTTGCGCAGCCCCTTGCAGTATTCGTAGATATGATGATTAAAAACCTTCATTTTATGCCTGTCTGTTTCCCGCAAATAATTAAGAAAATCTTCACTCGCCCGAATCTTAGTCCTTCCTAACTTTCAGGAGCCGCCGAATTTAGCCATCCCTAACTTTAAGTCAATAGCAATAATGAGATTTTTTATTGATAAGAACCCGCCCCCCTTTACCGGCATTTCCACCGCCGGGCGGGCTGTACCGCAGGCGTCTCGCCTGCCTGCTGAGATTTATCTTTTCACCACAGAGGTTTATTTTGGCAGGATTTGCAGGAACGACAGGATTTTTAATTCCTTCTCCTCTGTGACCTCTGTGGTGAAAAAAATATCCCGCGGGGGGCCCGGGCCTCGTGGGTAAAAACCAAATTTGTTTCCGGAAACAAAAAAGCCCCCCCCCCCAAGGCAGGAGGCTTCGCTATTTTCGCAAATTGGAAACTTCAGCCGGCGGAAATGGCATCCACCGGACAGATCGGCTCGCAGGCTCCACAATCGGTGCATTTTTCCGGATCGATCACATATTTGTCGTCGCCGGCGCTGATGGCGTCGACCGGGCAGACCGGCTCGCAAGCGCCGCAGCTGGTGCATTCTGCTGAAATGTTATAGGCCATGGTTCTCTCCTTGGTTGGGGTGAAGTTTGTCAACGGCTCTCCCGTTCGACAACGCCACCCTATCAACACAAGGCATCGACACAACCCGAAAACAACGCTCCGGAAAGTTCATATAAGGATTAAGTTAAAACAAAGGCACGCCTAACTTTTCCGCGTGATCCGCGGTTAAAATCTCTGCATGAGGTTTATTTTGACAGGATGTTTTAATTCTCTCTTCCTCCGTGTCCTCTGTGCTCTCTGTGGTGAAAAGAATTCTCGCGCGGAGGCGCAGAGCGGCGGGCAATAAATTATTCTGCGAATTCAGCGGTTAAAAATGTATCATCGTGTCTTCGTGCCTCTGTGAGAATTTTCTGCAGCTCGGGATGCGGCAGATGGAAACCACGCCGGCCAGCAGGAACAGAGCAATGACGATTCGTAGCCAGAGCAGCTCCGCTACAAAAACAACGGCATATCCGCCAAAGATGGCCACCAGCAAAAGCGCAATGATTTTGGACTTCAGCGGAATGCAGCGGTTTGTCTGCCAGCTTTGGGTGATGGATCCAAACAGCCGGTGGTTCAGCAACCACTGATGACACCGTTCGGAAGAGCGGGAAAAGCAGACTGCGGCCAACAGCACCAGCGGAGTGGTCGGCAGTAGTGGCAGAAAAATTCCCAACATGGCCAGCCCTACCAAAACCAATCCGGCGGTGAGATAGCACCATCGTTTACTTCCCATAATTTTGCCCTGCCCTTCTTGAGTTAATCTATCCGCTCCCGCAAGCCCGCCGCGCGCTATTTAGATTTGGTCTAAACAATGCTTGATCTGCCTGTTAGGCGCAACTAACTTTCCGATCTTATTTGAAATGTTCACGCAAAGGAAATTCAATGAGCCAGCAAAACGACAACCACGGCAGTAATCATGAACGCGCCTATATCTGGGCTCATGACTGTATTGCCATATGCACAGTCATCGGCATGGCGTTCAATGCCGAAGAAATACAGCAGATCTGCACCGAGTCCGGGCTGGGCACCCGCAAGCCGGATGATCCGGATTATCAGTTTTATCTGCTCCACCGCGTCAGCCACAACGCCGGCTGCAATGTTAGCGTCTCTATCTCCGAGCAGCTAAACAGCCGATTTTACCGGGAAATTAACCGAGTTCGAAAGCTCGAATGCACCACCGAGGAAGAGGTTGCAGAGGAGCTTGGGCTTGTTGGGCGCACCCCGCCGATCAGTATCATCTGGGCGCTGCTCACGGATCCCCGTGATGTCTTCTATCATCAGGGCGTCTACCTGATCCATCGGGCATCGCTGAAAGCCTTCCGTGATTATGGCCGCAAAAACACGGAGCTGCTCCGAAATCAGCGGCTGGCTAAATCTTCCGCCCAAACCGCCGGACAGGCCCTGCATAAGCTGACGCTGAAGCAGGAGGAAGCCGATGCCCTGCGCGCACAATTGATGGAAGCCGAACGGGAGCGCGATGCCCTCAAAGAGGAGCTTGCCAGGCAACAGAGTTAACAACGAAGGAAATCCAATGCCGACCAATAACCCGCCCAGTCATGCAGAAAATTATAAACATACCTGCATCTGGTCTCACGACTGCATCGCCATCTGTGCCGTTGTGGGTCTCGCTTTCGACGAAGGTGAAATTGACGAGATCTGCACCCGCTTCGCGCTCAACACCCGGGGGATTCAGGATACCTATTATCAATATTACCTGCTGCACCGGGCAGCTCATGAGGCGGGAAGTGCTGCCGCGACACACATCACCACCCTGCTGAACAGCCGTTTTGCCAAAATCATTCAGCAGGTACGCCGGATGAAATGTGAGAGCGAATCTGAAATTGCCGCCCAGCTCGCACTTGTCGGAACGCTCATAACCGCCGGCCTACTCTGGGCCCTGCTGACTGACCCGCGCGACCATTTTTACAGTTACGGGGTCTACCTGAACCACCAGCTTTCACTCGACGCCTTCCGTTCCTTCCGACAGACCGGCAACATGCTTGAAAACCATCGGACCGCCGAGGCCGCCGCCAAAACGGCGGAACAGGCACTGCTCAAACTAAAGAAACAGCGTGCAAAAGCCGAAGAGCTGCGCCGCCGTAATCTGAAGCTGGAAAACGAGAGGGATCAACTGCGTTTTAAACTGGTCCGGCAGCAGGGTGAACTCGACAAACAGGTTGCACGCACGGAAGAGTTGAACCAACTGAAACGAAAGCTGCGGAAAGCCGAGTATCTCCTGAATAAGCAGGAAGAAAAACCCGGTGACGAACAGGCTGCGGAAGACGTTGAGACACACATTCCGGCAAAAGAAGCCGCCCCCGAAACAGAAGATCCACCTTGCGGAACCTGTTCCGGGTTGGATAGCTGTCCGCTTGAAACACTCCGGGTTGCCGTGGTCGGCGGACTGGAACGGCTTGAACCCAACTACCGAAGAATCGTGCAGGAGATGGGCGGTGATTTTGCATTCCATTGCGGCGACTGCCACGGAGGCATTCACCGGCTCAAAAACGTTGTCTGCAAATCAAATATCGTCTGCTTCTTCACACAGCTCAACAGCCACAGCGCACTGCATGTTGTTAAAGGGATCTGCCAGAAATCCGGAAAAAAGTTTGTCGCAATCCGGGGAACCGGCCCCCAAGCCCTGGCCAAAGTGCTGCGGGAGGTGGCCTAAAGCGGCTACGTAGCATATTTTCGATTGCCGATTTGCGGGTCGGCGGCATCTTTCGGGATATCTGCATATCACTGTCCACACAAACACTTCACAACCGACACAGCCACACGGCTTCTCCCCGGCACCGAAGCGGTTTATCTATATTCAATCTAAACAATCGCCTGGCAGCCTTGTTAGGCCTGCCTAACTTTCCCCTCTTTTGTCACGACTTTCAGATTGGAACTTTTTATGACAACACAGATTAAATCAGTGTCCCATACGCACAGCTGGTTAGACCCTCTGGCGATAAGCATGTCCGTGCTATGCGCCATTCACTGTATGA
>CAZABK010000037.1:0-9237 GCA_964483355.1 uncultured Verrucomicrobiota bacterium
TCTGCCGAAACATCGCTCCATTCCCGCAGATCCTGCAGGCCGCGGATTGCAATGGCGGAACCGCTTTTTGTCCATCCGCGGTTATCCATCACGCCCACCCCGAGGTTGGGAACCGCCGACCCCTCCTCCGGCAGCCAGCGGGCCTGAAGCGACACCCGGTAGAGCAGCCCGGCCGCCGGCGGACGCAGCGCCTCCGGAAACCGGTTCAACGCAGAAATCAGCAGGCTCGGGAAGGCATTGCCGTTCAACCCGTCAAACCGAACCGACCAGACCTCATCGTCCGATTTGGAAACCTGAACGGTCTCCGTCGATTTCGCAACCTGCCGCGCGCCGGTCAACAGGTTCGTTTCAGCCAAACGAATCGGCTCATCACTTCCCGCTCCGCTGCAGGGGCGCACGGACAGAAAGCCGGGATAGTCCGCCATCGGCACATCGTTCTCAACCGGGAGCAGGGTTTCGCCGCGATATTTCCCCCAAAGTTGGAAGACATAATGCATTGGATAGAGCTCCGGCTCTTTCAGTTTTTCGCGTGTTTCGAGCGGGTAGCCGGAATACGTGCGCACCGCCTTGAAGAAGCCGTTGATCCAGTTCCAGTAACTGGCCACAGCGACCCCGCTGTCGGGGGCCAGCAGCCGCCCGATGTAGTCGCCGTTGCCCAGCGCGGCCGCCAGCGAGAAACGATAGGCCCGGTCCAGGTTCGGAATCTGCTGCGTCGGGCCGACGTTGTACTCGGTAATGGCGACCGACAGGTTCCGCCCGGTGTTTTCGCGAATGATCTTCTGATACTTTTTCAGGTCAATGGAGGTCGTGTATCCGGCCGCCATCATTCCGTCGAGAATCAGCGTTTCCTTGCCGGCATCTTCAATATCCCCGCCGCCGTATTTAACCGGGTAGGTGTGAATCACAATAAAGTCGATATCCTCCGCGCAGGCCTGCTGCGCCTGGCGATCCCACTCCGGATTTTTCTTATACATCGGAATGCCGCACTTCACGGACGGATCCAGCGCCTTCATGGCCCGCGCCATGCACGCGGCATAACGCCCGGTCTCCTCGGCGGAGCGCGGCGACGAGTTTCCGATTTTACACCAGTTGACCCACGACTCGTTTCCGAGCTCGAACCACTCCACGCCATACGGCTCCGGATGACCGTCCGCCGCACGCAGCTGCGCCCAGGGATAGTCCGGGGTCGCCGGCATATTCAGGTATTCAACCAAATCCGCCGCATCCTGTTCCGTTCCGACATATTCGCTGAGCACAAACACCGGCTCCGCGCCGACCGCCTCGCAAACCTGCATAAACTCCGGAATCCCGAACTTCCAGTCGCCCCGCTTTTCAAGCGGCCCGACCGTCTTTTTCCAGTCATGGTTGTGTACGCCCAACCCATCCGGATAGCGCAAAATCCCCGGGCGGTATGATTTCAAAATATCAAAGGGAATCGCATACGGCGTGCGCGCATCCGGATTCCAGATGCCGTTGCCCTCATGTAGCACGCTCATATCCGGACGCGGGGCTGAAAAAATGCCGTAGTTGTCCGCGCCCTTAATAAACTGGCCGAAAATTTTCTGATTGACCGGCCCGAGCGGCCGGGCGGCATCAATATGAATCTGAGCATCCGACGCCTCTACAGGCTTATCCTCCGCACAGGCAGCCTTTGGTAACTCAGAAGCCCCCATTGAGCGAGGCTCCTCCACCGGCCTGGTTCCCTCACAGCCAAACAGCGTCCCCGCAATCATACCGCTGAACATTACCCGGCCAGCGGCCCGCTTCAATCCCTCAAACATATTGTTATCCTCTCTTGTTATCATCATTGACACTTTTCAGCCGAGTCCCCGCCCGGTTATGTCCGGCCATCCACCGTGAGCTGCCCCCAAAAGATGGGATCCTTGTATTCAACCCGGTAGTATTCATCCACCTCGTAGCCGCATCGTGCGATCAACTCATCGGCCGAAGCAAAATCATCTCCGGTCTGCTTCAGCAGAGCCTGAAGTTTTCCGGCCAACTCCTTTCGGAGTTCCGCATAAGCCGGCTCGTCCACCAGATTGTTCTGCTGCCAGGGATCCGCCTGATTGTCATAAAGCAGCCAGTCGCCATCCAGCCCCCGGGCATAGGTATACCGGCGCGTCCTGACCCCGCGGTACTCTCGCCCGCCGAAATCGCGGCGCCACTGCCCGAACGGCGCATAGCAGGCAATCAGCACCGCCCGGTCGCGATCCGGCTCACGCCCCTGAATCAGTCCCGAAAAATCCTCTCCCTCGACCGTGGACGGAATCTCCACGCCGCTCAGTCCCAGTATCGTCGGCATCAGATCCGGCGTGCCGACGGGCATTTCAACGCGGCGCGACGGAACGCCCCACGAAGCCGGGCAGCGCAACAGCAATGGAACCCGGATCGATTCATCATACGGGTGCTGCTTTTTCTGGGTGCCTTTGTTGTAAAGCATATCGCCATGATCCGCGGTGAACACCACCATCGTGTTTTCGGCCAGTCCGTTTTGGGCCAGCGCTTCAAGGATCCGTCCCATGCACTCATCCAGTGCGGTGCAATGCGCGTAATAGCCGGCCAGACTCTTCACCGCCGTATCACGGTGCTCATCCGGAATGGTGGGCGGCAGCGTAACGCCTGCCTCATCATATTCGTTCAGCAGTTCCAGGGGCACGTCCCGGTACGGCGCGTGCGGGCCGCCCCACGACAAAAACAGGGCAAACGGACGGTCATCTGACGCCCGCCGGTTTAAGTAGCTGATCGCATCGCCGGTCTGCGCATTGGCATCATAGCCGGGCCAGATTTTTAACTCCCGGCTCTCTCCGGCATAATACGCCGAGTGATAATAATCATGGGAGCACTCCAGCGCTTTCCAGTAGTCAAAGCCCTGCCGGCGCTCGGGCGGAATATATTGATCGCGCCCCGATCCATCCAGATGCCACTTGCCGATATACGCCGTTTCATAACCGGCATCCTTATAGGCCTGCGCAAAGGAAACGGCGTTGTCATTCAGGCGAAGATCATTCACAAACATCCCATGCGTCAACGGATACTGGCCAGTCATCAGACTGGCGCGATGCGGACCGCACACCGGGCAGTTCGAAACGGCATGGACAAAGTTAACGCTCTCCTTTTCCATCCGGTCCAGGTTCGGAGTGCGCACCTCCGGGTTGCCCCCGAAGCCCGTGGACTGCACCCGCCACTGATCGGCAAATACATAGACCAGATTCGGTCGTTTCGCTCCCTCACTGCTCCCGTTTTTTCGCCAGGCGCAGCCGGCCGCAAGCGCACCAAACCCCAGCGCGGAACCCTGCAGAAACTCGCGACGTCCAGTTATCATTGTGCTCATCGATAATCTCCTTAAAAGGATTCGTGGTTCTACGGAACAATTACTTCCAATTCAAAATCATCAGCAATCAGCAGCGGTTCTGTGGCCGATCCGCTGAAACTGATAAACCCGGCATACCCAGAAGAGTGGGATGATTCTGTATCCTCAAGACCTGCCACCGACATCATGGAGTCTCCGGTATCCGTCGCAGCAACCTGAAGATCGAACGTGTACTCCCCGGTCGATTCGATTTGGAAATCGTAGCTCCCCCCGGACGTCAACACTGACGAGGCATTGCCGGAACTGACCACGCTGGTTGCACCCGACACACGGCGCACCAGCTGCCACAACGTCGTGCCGCTTTTGAAACGTAGCGTATAGAAGTTTTCGGAATCCTGATAATGGAAAACCATGCCAACCCATTTTGAGTCGCCATTCACCTGAAGCTGGCCTTTCAGACAAAAGTTGGTGTCGGCAGAAGACTGCGTTTCGAGATATTGATTGAGCATCACGGATTCCACTGTCGCGCAAATGCCCAGTTGCAGTGTCTCGTCGTTAATTCGCCAGGCCGTTGAACCGGCATTCGTCCAGCAACACCCAATTGCCGAAGCGTCTGCACTGTACGGCGTATTCGTCCGGTCAAAAGCATCGCTGATCACGGAGTCATCGCGCTCAAACAGAATGCCGGTTGCCGAATGTGCCGGGAACCGGTGCTCCCATGTCGACGAAGAGCTTAGAGTCGACGGCTCATTCTCGTACGTCCAGCCGACCAAATTTGCGTCCGTCGTCACCGCCGACGGCGCATTCACTTCAGAATAACAGACCGAATCCGGCAGAAAATCCGTCAGGTTGATTTCCGCCAGAATGTCCTCTTCCCGCGTCAGGTTAAACACGGTCATCCATAGCTGTTTCCGATCCTCGGAAAGCGTGGCATAGGCGCTCAGCCGGGGACGGGCCGGCCGAACCGCACAACTCCAGGCCTCGACCTTCAGGTTCTGCAGCTGCAGCTGCCCGCTCACCGCGCCGCTGCCGCCCTGATCCAGCAGCAGGCGAACAAACAAACCGCCCGTATCATCCAGCGGACGGTAATCCTGACACACCATCGACAGCCAGTTGGTGCTGTCCTGCAGCCCGCGCACATCCACCGCCGAACCGGTGGTCACCGCGCCCCGGTTGTCAAACATCGCCAGGCTGAACATCGGAACGGACGAGCCCGCTGCCGGAACCCAGCGCGCATCAAACGTCAGGCGATACACCAGCCGCTCCGTCGGCGGGCGCATGCTGGCGGGAAATGAGGATAACGGAGCCAGCATCATGTCATAGGAGCCGTCCCCGCTGACCTCATCAAAATCAAACGTCCAGACCGCGTTGCTGATCGACAGGTCAACACCGACAGTTTCGTCGTCGAACCGGCCCTTATCAGCACCATCGAGAATGTTTGTCGAAGAAATCCGGGACGCCTCGATTTCTACGTCGCCTCCGCAGGGATTAACTCCCAGGTATCCTCCAAAGTCCTCCGAGGGAAGGCTTCCGGATATTTCAACCAGATCATCGCCCTGGAACGCCCCCCACAGCGTGGACATATAATGCATCGGGCGCAGCACGGGCTCATCGAGCTTTTCAAGGCTGACCACCGGGTTCGTGGCATAGGTGACCACCGATGCAAAGTAGCCGTTCAGCCAGTTAAAATGACTGGCGCATTCGACTCCGTTTTCCGACGAAAGCATCCGCCCGATGTAATCACCGTTTGCCAGCGCGGCCGCCATCGAAAAGCGGTACGGGCGCCCCCCTCCCTGCCCGGACTGCGTCGGCCCCATGTTGTGTTCGGTAATGGCGACAGGCAGATCGCGTCCTGTTTCCGACTGAATCATGTCCCGCCATTCCTGAAGTTTGAACGAGGTGTCATACCCAGCTGTCATCATGGTATCCAGCAGCAGGTTTTCATCCTCCTCATCGTCCATATCCCCACCGAGATATTTGACCGGATAGGTATGAATCACCACAAAATCAATGTTGGTATCGATGTGGGCCAGCAGCCTCTCTCCCCACACGCCCTCTCCCGGAATCGGAACCCCGCAGCGCACCGCGGGATCAACCGCCTTCATGGCAGCGGCCACCGAGCTGGCATAAACCCCGGCCTCTTCGGCGGTACGCGGCCCTTCATAGTCGCCGTACTGCCTCCAGTCCACCCAGGATTCGTTTCCGATCTCAAATTGCGTGACCCCATACGGCTCAACGTGCCCCTGCGCCGAACGCATCAACGCCCACGAATTGCCGGATTCCACCGGAAGATTCAAGTAGGCCACCAGGTCGGCGGCATCCTGTTCATCCCCAATGTACTCACTGACGCCGATGATCGGCTCCGCGCCCACCGTTTCACAGACCTGCATAAATTCATACAGGCCGAACTTCCAGTCCCCGCGCTCTTCCAGCGGGCCGACCGTATCTTTCCAGTTATGCCGCTGAAGCGCCAATCCGCCCGGATAGCGCAGCGTTCCGGCGCGGTAGCCCTCCAGAATCCCCAGCATATTCGTATAGGGACTCTGGGTATCCGGATTCCAGATTCCTTTCCCTTCCTGCAAAATGGATTGGTCCGGAATGGAGGTCGAAAAAATTCCGTAGTTGTCCGCCCCTTTGATCAGATGTCCGAACACCTTCCGGTTGACCGGCCCGGAGATCTGCCGCACATCAACAGACAGTTCAGACATCTCCATCGAGTCCATTTGAAACAGGAACGCCCAAACCGGACACGCCGCACAACTCAACAACAGAATGATTAACCACCGCAACATCACTGGATTACCTTTCCGACAGTCGGATTACAGTCAATGGGGTCGGATCCGGCAGCGGCCCTTCGCGCGGAGCATCACGATTCGGCGGAAGGGTTTCCCAGCGCAGCAGATAACGATCCGCCGCCGCCCCGGAATCCTCCCGCAGGTTCAACATCATGCCGGGAAAGGCACACTGAATTTGGCGCACTTCATCCGGCAGCTTTTCCAGCGAAGCAATTTGAGTCGGTCGCAGGGTTTGCTCGTCGAGAATAAAGCGCCCGTCCCCTTCGTCCCGGTGCCTAAAGCGCTGTTCTAGACGGCCGTTTTTCACTTCTACAGGGAACGTATCAATCTCGAAGATGATGCTGCCGCCGCCCTCGAAATACCACCGGTAGTTCCAGTCGCTGGTTTCATAAATTTTCCACCCGTCCTCTTCATATCGCGCATTGTACAGCTGGGTATTTCCGTCGGCATCAAACTTGTGATAGGTGAGAACGACCCGGCCCGCTGAATCAAACCCGATCTTGCCGTTGCCGTTGATCATGCCCTGCTTAACCGGCACCGGATCGACGATAAGCCCCGGCGTGCCCAGACGGACCGGCAGGCGGAGCGGACTGCCACCGGCCGTTTCCCAATGGACGAGATCCCGGCTGCGGGCATACGAGAGGTCATGGTTGCTTTCGCAGAAGCGGGTATCGCGCCACACCCAGCTGACATGGAAATATCCGTCTGGACCGAGCACCGGCCCTTCAAAATAAGCATTCATTTTCCCTTCGCCATCCGTCAGCGGACGATCCAGCAAACGCGACCAGCCGCGCGTTTTTTCATCATAAATATTGTAGATCTGGTTCCCCTTGCCGCTGACGCCGTCGCGATAGTTGAAGATAAGCTCGCCGTTTGCCCCCTTGATAAACTCGGGATATGTACATTCGTCTTCCTGCTCACCGGTCATGGCATGGACCGGAACAAGGGTGGTCACATCATACGGTTTTTCCGACCGGAAATAGACCAGCGGCACCGTATGCATGTTGCCGCTCACATGCAGACAGCCGGCACGGTCCACCGCCAGTACAATATAGTTATGGCTGTCCCACTCCACATAACTGTCGAGCTTCTGAACCGTCCACTCCGCCGCTCCCAGCTTGCGCTGCGCAACGCTCAGCTGGCGGTTGGCATCATAATAGGTGACAAACTGAAAATTACCGGCCGTCAGCAGATCAAACTGAACCTCATGACCGGCCCAAACTGGCTCAACCACAACCTGCTCGGCAACCTCACCATTCATTGCGGTCATGCAACCACTCATCAAAGCCCCCAATAAACACAAACACATCCATCTCATTGCATTGATCCTCTTGATTAGTTTAACACAGCGTCTTCAGCCTGCAGCAATCCAATCATCTCCGGATGAATGGACGGGAAGCGATCATATTCGGCCAAATCAATCTCCAACGCCTCTGCACTCCACTCGGTGCCCAGCTCGGAAAACAGTTTTCCATCAGTAAATGCGGATTTACACAAGGCATCAAGCCCCCTGATCAGACGGGTTTTCTCGCCACCCTCCTCTTTAACATCCAGGTCATTTTTACCAATGGAGGTGGGGAGGCCGCATGACTCAAAAGCGCCGTTCCATGCCTTCATAAACGGCAGGCATTCCTCAACCGTCACCAGCGGGCGCTCGCCCCGGGACAGGCTCTGAATCATCGACTGCAGCATAATCCGCCGATCGAGATGATGGTCCAGCTCGCCGGTTTCCGCCGGCTCCTCCCGACCATCCTTCCAGCAGACGGTCAGCCAGAAATAGTCCTCCAGACGGATTACCGCCTGTTCTGTTTCAACCTCGCAGATCACGGGCGTCTGAACGTCGGAGCAAAGGCTGGCACAGAAAAATACCGGCACACCGTCCCCGGTCACCGTTCGCAGGCAGCTGGTATCCTCACTGGCAATATCATTTGCCCGATACAGTTCCGCGGTAACCGTTTGAGGTTCAGCCATTCCCGGACGACAGGATGCCAAATAAAGCGCCTCGGCCAGCAGATGCGCCAGCGGATTGCCGATCGTTCCATCCAGCACCCACCGATCATTGACCTGCAGGCAGCCGCTCCAACCGCTGCGGCTGAAGTAGGATTCCGGACGGGTCCACAACGCACAGGCACGCACCGCTTTGACCGCCCCGAACTCCCCTGCCATAAGCCGCTGTTTGATGGACTGGGTCGCCGTATTATAAAGATGTTGAAAATTTACACCGATCCATTTACCGGACGAACGCTGCAGATCAATCAGTTGCTGAGTATCCTGCACCGTTGCCGCCGGAGGTTTTTCCAACAAAACATGAAACCCTTTTGCAATCGCCTGCCGCGTGTAGTCAAGGTGACTGTCGATACTGGTGGGAATAATGACAGCCGGACACTCCTCCGGAGCAACCCCTTCAAACAAGGCCTCTGCATTCGCATAAACCTTAATTCCCCGTCGCGCACAGTTCTTTGCCGGCTCGCTCTCCGGGTTTCGCGAAGTTACAGCCACCAACCGGCACAGCTCCGGGAGCTCTTTCAGACGATCGATTAAGTAGGATGCATATCCTCCGCATCCAATCATCGCCACATGCATTCTCTGATCAGGTTTCGTCATGGTTTCTCCATTACTTGTAAACCGACATCTAATGCTTATGCAGAAAAAGACTCAATCGCCATTTTTTTACATTATTTTACATCCCAAGCAGCTGCCGGCCAACTCAACCAGGCCAATAGGAACGCATCAAAAATCAAAGCAACTACGGGGCCAATTCGACCGGAACGCAAAAAACGGCGCGGCCGCATGTAAATTAATGTAAATCAGACAGGCTTGACTATTTTGTTTAAAAAATACTTCCTCAATACTCAGTTTCAACAGATCACGCCTACAAAGGATGAATAATGGAAAAATATGTATATCACTTTGCTGATTTTTTTCATACTTTGTTCGTTTAACGATCGGAAGAAGTAGTGGATCCTCTGGATTAAAATACATCTGACTTTGTTGATAAGTAGCAAAATCATAGACAATACGCGGCTTTAAAAGATCCCATTCAAGCTTTGGTAGATGGTTAATTACTAATGGCATGCTCTACTAGATTCCTAAACATTGATTAATATAATTTTAGATAGTTTAGAAGTATTA
>CAZABK010000037.1:9247-29138 GCA_964483355.1 uncultured Verrucomicrobiota bacterium
AGCTGCTTTATGTCCTCATTCAGCGCATGGACCTTCACCGGCGCGGCCGGCTTTGCCTACAAACACGGCATTCTGATCATCGCGCTCTTCTACTTTAATGTCATAAGTTATCTCTTCGCCGGAAAATTTATCGCGGCCAAATGCCGGCAGACCCGAAAAGTCACATCGGCCCAGGTCATTTTTGACCGGTTCGGCCGCCTCGGCGAACAGTTCTTCCTCTGGATTCAGGTGCCCAACATGCTCTTCGGCGGGGCCATCTGGATGATGGGACTGGCCACCTTCCTGTCGGTCGCCTTCGGCGTCCCAATGACCGTAACCATCATCGCCAGCGGCGCGGTCATTCTGCTCTACTCCACCATCAGCGGCTCCTGGGCCGTCATGACCTCGGCCTTCCTGCAGTCACTCATTTTAATGGCCCTCAGCCTGGTGGTAGCCCTGCTGACACTGACCAACATCGGCGGAGTCAACGGCTTCTTCGCAGAGGTCGATCCGCAAAAACTGGTTCTGTTCAGCGAAGAACACACCTGGGTCTGGGCTCTAGCCTATCTCTCCCAGATATTCCTGCTGTTCAACTCGGCCGTCGGGGCCACCCGCTTCCTCGCCGTGCGCGACGGTCGCAACGCCAAGAAAGCGGCCAATTTTGCCGCCCTGCTCTTCTTAATCGGGCCGATCATTTGGTTCATCCCCCCGATTGCGGCCTCCCACTTTTTCCCGAACCTCGGCGAGCTGCTCCCCGGCCTCAAACACCCGCAGGACGCCGCCTATGTCATGATGGGGCTCAAAGTACTCCCCGCCGGTCTGGCCGGACTCATGATTATGGTCATCTTTGCCGCCACCCTCTCCAGCATGGACGCGGCCATCAACCAGAATGCCGGCATCATCACCCTGAACATCTACAAAGCACTCTTCCGCCCGAATGCCGGAGAAAAAGAACTGTTCATTGCATCCCGCGTGTTCAACGTGCTGTGCGGAGTCGGCGTGACGGCCGGCGCCCTTTTCCTCGCCCGACAGGAACAGTTCGCCCTGTTCGACCTGATGCTGATTCTCTCCTCTGTGATCGGATTGCCTATTGCCGTCCCGTTTGTCCTGATGTATTGGGTCAAAAAGACCCCGCGCTGGTCCGCAGTCGCATCGATCGTCTCTGGCGCCATTTACAGCTACATCGCGGTCCAGCAGGAATGGTCATTCGCGATCCGGGTGTTCGGTATTATTGGAATCAGCTCCGGCGTATTCTTCCTGTCCGGTCTGTTCTGGAAACGAGTCTCCGCAACAGCCCGTGCCGACGTGCTTGACTTCTACAGCACGATGAACCGCCCCGTAGATACCGACGCGGAAGATGTCGGCTCCGAAGATGTCCGCCAACTGAAACTGGTTGGCTCCATGGCCATGATCATTGCCGCCGGTCTGTTTGTTGTCGTGTTCTTCCCCAACACAATGACGGCACGCGGCATCACCGGCGCAACGGCCACCATGATCTTTATCATTGGCTGGCTGATGAACCGTGCCGGCTGCCGATCGATTGAAAAATCCGAGAGCACCGAGACACAAATTGATGAGCTGATCTCCAACTGCGGCGCAAACCTTGAAGAAGGCGTCTGATCCATGAAAAACATCATCTGCATCGGAGGCTGGGGACACTGGTTTGAAGTGTTCCAAACCCTGGAAACCCGCAACGACTGCCGCATCTGCGGCATTGCGCCCGCCTACCCGGACGAGGATCTCAGCGGGATTTGCAGCCACAGCCTGATGGCCGAAGTCCCCGTATTTGAGAGCCCGGCCGAGCTTCTCCGCCAAACCGATGCCGAGATCGCCATCGTCAGCACGCAGCCGGGCTATATCGCCTCCGGAATCTGCTGTGCCGCCGAAGCCGGGCTCAACATCATCACCGAAAAACCCCTCGGCGCCACGCTCGAAGAAAACCGGGCCATCGCCGAGGCGGTTGCCAAAAACAACGCCCGCCTGATGGCCATCTTTTCCATGCGCGCCCTGCCGGTCTTCCAGACCGCCCGGCGCCTCGTGCGCGAAGGCGCCATCGGCAGGCCGATTCTCATGAATGCCCGCAAGTCCTATAAATACGGCGATGAAGCCGCGCGCCCGGAATGGTTCGGCAAACGCGAAATCTACAGCGGCACCTTTCCATGGATTGGAATTCATGCGCTCGACATGATCCGGTTCACCACCGGACTGCTGCCGGTGCAGGTCGCCGCGCTGCAGCGCAACCAGGCGCATCTTTCGCGTCCGGATTGCGAAGACACCTGCTGCGGCATCTTCGAACTCGAAGGCGGCGCACAGGCCACGGTCAGCGTAGACTATTTCCGCCCGGACTCCGCGGCAACCTGGGGCGACGACTGGGTGCGCATCGTCGGCACCGAAGGCGTCATCGAAGCGCGGGCCAGCGAAAACACAGTCACGCTGCTCAAAAACAGCGAAACCCCGCAGTCCATACCGCTCGACGATCCCGAACCGCTCTTCGCCCCCTTCCTCGAAGGCCGCGAAGGACTAACCGGCACCGACGACGCGCTGGCGCTCACCCGCGCCTGCCTGATCGCCCGCCAGGCCGCCGACGAAAACCGCGTGCTAACGATTTAAAGTTCCAACCCTTGGAAAAGGTGCCGGCAGAGTCGACCTGGCTGTCATGGCGTTACCAACACCGCCGCTCGCGGTAACGCCGGAACTCAGCGAGCCCGCGAGCGTGGGGCCGGCAGACAACCCGCACCGAGCACACGCCACTGCCGGGTCTACGCTCGTGCCTCGCTAAGTCCCGGCGTTACCTCAAGGCTGACCCTGCCGTTTATTGAAGCGCGATGAGCTTGGGCGAAATCAGCGTGCGGTGCCGCTGAAAATCAGGATGCTTGATTCTCCATGCCAGTTGGGACACCCCGACCACCCCGATCTGCTCAAAGTGGGCATCCATCGTGGCCGGGTGTGGAGTGATCCCCTTCAGATAAACCTGCTGGTTGTTGCAGCCGATTAAAACCGTCTTCCCGGGATGAATGACCTTCTCTTTTACCATCGCAGGATAGAGGGTTGTCATGGCCCGGTCACTGTCAAAGAAAATGCCATCAATGAAATCGGGAAGAGCCTTGCAACCGTCAATGATCTCATCGACATAGATCGCCTCCGGATACACCTCCGGGGCATCGGGCAAGGGGCCCTTTGCCACAACCGAAAAACTCTCAACCCCATGTTTCGCGGCCGCATAAGCAAACCCCTCTTCGCGCAAAGCAGAAACCCGATCCGCCATCCCCAGCTTGACGACAACGAGCTTCCGGCACTTATGATCAACCAAATACTCCGCGGCCATCATGCCGGCCTCCCGATGATCCAGCATCACATGATCGCCCCACGTCGGCGTCCATGGATTATTCGTCACCCAGCAGCAGGGCTGTGTGCGCAGGAACTCCTCCACCGACGGATGAGGTCGGTGCCCCTGAAGCACAAACCCGGCATATTTTTGTTCCGTCAACGCCTCCGACAGAGGTTCATCGGTCCCGACAAACTGCACATCCACCGCCAGTCCGGCACTGCGCCCTCCCTCTTTCACCCCGTTCTGCAGCGCAATGAAGGTTAAATGCATGTCGCTGTCAACATGGTGCGAATCAATAAAATTAAGGAAAGCCACCCGTTTTTTACGCGCAGGAGTCCCCGGCCGGGGCCCCGGCCTGCGCGCCGGCAGCGAATAGCCCATTTGTGCCGCAACCTCCAGGATATAACTCTTCGTCTCCGGCTTTACCAAATCGCTGTCGTTCAGCACGCGCGAGACCGTTGCAACCGACACCCCGGCCTTTTTGGCAACATCCGAAATGGCGATTGATTTTTTCTTAGAAGGCATCTCTTTCCCTCATTATGCAAATTAACTCTTTTTTACAGAAAAACGCTGAAACGATAGCATTCCCGCCAATGGGTTAAAATAAAAACCTCCCCCTCGGCTCTGCTCAAGGCAACGAAAACATTCCGTTACCGTGGAATGTGGTCTCTGCGCCGCGTTTCCCACCTGCAATTCATCCGGATTCTCACCGACCACTATGACCGCATCAAACCACATATTTTTGACAGGATTTACAGGAATAACATGATGAACCCCTCAGTTTGCTCGGCGTGATATATTCCCGCTGTGGATAAATTAACTCCAGAGCAACGCAGCTGGAATATGGCGCAGATTAAAGGTCGGGACACCAAGCCCGAGCTGCTCGTCCGCTCCCTGCTCCACCGCGCCGGCTACCGCTTCACCGTCAACGGCCCGAAGACAAAAGGCCCCTCCGTTCTAATTTAGAACACTTTTCAACATTTATGCTGCTACCTTTTTGCGCATGAATGTGCGAAATAAGAACATCGCCGGCAACCGCATAAAGAAAGCGCGCCTTGAACTAGGCCTATCCCAAGATCAACTTTCTGGTCGTCTGGCCAAGCAAGGCATCACTATCGACCGTGCAGGCATCTCCAAAATTGAGACAGGCATTCGCGGCATCTATGACTTCGAGCTTAAATCTCTCGCGAAGATTTTAGGGAAGACCTCAGATTGGCTACTTGGAGGGCATAAATAATGCCCGCATATTTTCGATGCTCACTGCCTTACCTATCTTCGTATTCCAATGACGAAATTTTGGGGAAACTCGCTACAGGTTATGATCTCGATGGATTTACTGACTTAAAAACCGATGCAATAGCATCCTGGAATGTAGAACTTCCAATTCTTAGAGCAGCGATAGAAAAAATTCTGCAGACATCCACTACGTGTTCATTATGGGAATTATTGCTCGAATATCCTATTCCGAGATTAGGAAAACGTATTGATGCCATCCTGCTTTGTGGAAATATTATTGTTGTTATAGAATTTAAATCTAGCTCTTCAGCTGTAAGCGCCGCAGTTAGGCAGGTCGAAGACTACTCGTTAGACCTTCGTGACTTTCATAAAGAAAGTTGGTGCCGCAGGATTATTCCAATCGTTCTTGCCCCAGGGTTGAACGCAGAAGAACAACTGCTTCTGAGTGAAAATCAAATAAGTCCCACCATTAAGGTCGATGAATCCGGTCTTGCCAAAATTCTTGCTCAGCTCACCAGCGCCGACATTTCTAACGACAAGATTGATCCGGAAAGATGGGATCAATGCCTATATACCCCAACCCCAACAATCGTAGAAGCCGCTCAGCACCTTTACAACAAGAACTCTGTTGATGAGATTATGAAAGCATCTGCTGGCACAGATGCAATTAACAATACAACAAATGCAGTTTTGGAAATAATTGAAACGGCCAAAGCACAAAGAGAAAAAATAATCTGCTTTGTTACTGGCGTTCCAGGATCAGGAAAAACCTTGGTTGGACTAAACATCGCAAACAGGGATGCGCAAGATCCTGCCAGATTCATGTCAGGCAATATTCCTCTCATCATTGTGCTGCAAGAGGCACTAGCAAGAGACCTCCATAAGCAAGGCACGCCGGCAACAGAAGCGCGGCGACTAATGAGGGATCGAATTCAGAATATCCACATCTATACAAAAGATCATTTCAATGATTCTGAAGCCCGGCCTCCGGAAGATGGAAACATAATCATTTACGATGAAGCCCAGAGAGCATGGGATAGAGCGAAAAATTGGGCCTCGAATAAAATAGGGTTTTCAGAACCGGAAATGATTTTAGAAGTAATGGGCCGCCTAGACTGGTGCGCACTCATTGCCATCATAGGAAATGGGCAAGAAATCAACACGGGTGAAGCAGGATTAGAAGGTTGGAGAGATGCACTGGAGAAACATCGAGACTGGCAAATCTACATCCCGGATGCATCGCATTCACTTGATCTTTTTTCTGCTGACAGGAAATTGAGCGTAACCACGCACAATAATTTACACCTGGATGCCTGCATGCGATCCTACACAGCCCAAACATTATCTGATTGGATCGATTGCGTCTTAGATGGAAGAGACTGTGAAGCACAGGACTTAAGCAAAGGTCTCTCCCGTTTTCCAATTGTCCTGACCAGAAATCTTCAAACTGCTAAGGCATGGCTTAAACACCAATCATTTGTTGACAGTACGGAAACGACTGCTCGAGTAGGCCTAGTTGCCAGTTCTGGAGCAAAACGACTTAGAGCACATGGTATCGATGTCTCCACGAAAATTGAGGAGAGCAATTGGTTCTTGAATCATGCTTCCGATATCCGTTCATCATCATTCCTTGAATTGGTATCAACAGAATATGCAGCACAAGGCTTAGAATTGGACTATGTCGGCCTTTGCTGGGGAGCGGATTTTCGACACACAGGCGAACAGTGGTCCTACCACGCGTTGTCAGGCACAAAATGGACTGACAAAAACAAAGATACGGACTCACAAATTAAATCCCGATTTTTCACTACAAACACGTATCGCGTTCTTCTTTCTAGAGCACGAGAAGGAATAGTCATCTGGGTCCCGCCGGGAGAAATAAGTGATAGCACCCGCCATCCTGACTTTTATGATTGTACCGCAAATTATTTAATGAACTGCGGAGCACTTTTACTTGATTAGATAGTTTCAACTCCAGTCATCGGAAATAATTGAACCGGCACATTCGGAAGGGAAACACAGAGCTTCTTGACATTCTGCAATATAGGCAATCTCCTCCTGAGATGAGTCGCGGCCAATCAGCATTGCCAAATGCGAATCAACCTCAATAAGGTAATCACCATAAGGACAGTCATCAGACCAAAATATTCTTCGTGCTTTTTCGTGGCTATCCTGACCTGCCCCCAGCCTTCCTTGTCCTCCTGGCTCCTTCGGCCGCACCGATGATTTCGCGGTAGCCTTCCGCATTCACGCCGATGGCTATCTCCATGTTCGTTGTTAACTTTACAGGGAGATTCCACATTTTAAACGTCATAGTTTATGGGGGACAGCCCAAAACAGTTCCGTTCCGTCGGGTGCCGAAACCTTCCATCATTGCCGCAGGGCATCGATCCGGGCGGCACAGATAAAGTCATTCTCCGACAGGCCGCCGATGGCGTGCGTGGTATAGGTCACCCGGCAGGTGTTGTAGCCGACGAGCAGATCGGGATGATGATCTTCCTGGTGCGAGATGTAGGCCGAGGCATTGACGAAGGCGATGGTCCGGTAATAGTTCCGAAACTCAAAGGTCTTCGTGATGGCCTTGCCCTCGCGCGTCCATCCGTCCAGCCTGGCAAGCAGCGCATCGGCCTGCTCGTCCGACAGCGGCGGGGTTCCTCCTTCGCAGGGAACGCAGTGTTTGGCGGTTAAATCACACTTCATGGCCTGACCTCCGTTTGACGCCGAAATTCTAACCCTGTCTGATGCGTTTGGGAAGCCCCTTGGAACCCGGTTCTGCGGCAGAATCCGAAGAAATATTGAACCATGACCTCTGGTCATTATTTGCTCCGCAAATTATTGGTCGCTACGCTCGCAGGACAGGATAACATGATTTAATCCCAGCAATCCTGTTCTCCTGTCAAAAACCTCCGCGTCTCCACATTTATTCGCGTTTCAATTGCTTCGCGTGTTTCGCGCCATTCGTGGTAAAGAACACCCCTTTAACGAAACCTGAAGGGGAAACCATGAACAACCCAATCGTGATACTCGTCGTTCTCTGCGTCGCGCTGGCGATCCATTATGTCGCGCAAAAACAACTGATGGCCAAGGGCATGAAGGAAGAAAACCCGCAATCGCAGATCAACCGGCTGAGGATTAACAGCTTTACCCTGCTCGTACTCGCCATCTTCACGTTCATCGCCTACCGCTATCCCTACGGCCTCTTCGGCATTCTGCTCTTCATCGAAGCGGTGGTCTGCTTTGCCTTTGCCCGCAAGCTATCGAAAAAGTAGTTTTCAGCGCATGATTGGAAGCGAATAGCGACCAATTTCACGAACACCAGGCTTTGAGTCCCTGGTGTCTTAGTGTGTTGCTCGCGGCTTGCCAAAACGGGCGCGCCGGACGCTCCAAACCGGGAGCTTCGCGCCGGTTTGGTTTTTTACCCCCAAGAGAATATACTCGCTTTTGGGCATGTATTTTGCCTAAGTTTCGGCCATGCATTCAGGAATCAATATAGACCCATCGGTGCTCCTTGAGGCCGCAGGAGGCGAGCGGGATATTGCGACGGATCTGCTTGAAATGTTTTTCGACCAGACCGGGCGGGAAATGGATCGATTGATCAATGCGACCGTCTCCGGCGATGCGATGGCCGTTTCAGAAGCGGCGCACAAAATGGTCGGCTCCTCCGTCACATGCGGGCTTATGGATCTTGCTGCCGACCTGCGCGATCTGGAACAGCGCGGCAAACACGCCTTGCCGGCCGACATTGACGAACGAATTCAACGACTGCAGGCACACTTAGAGCACGCCCGATCCTTTTTTCAAAATCATTTTGCCGAGCAACTCCCATGAAGAAGGTCTTTTTTATCGACGATGATGCATTTGTCACGCAGGTCTATCACCACCTGCTGCAGGCCGAGGGCATTCAGGTTTCTTCGGCCAACAGCGGTGCGCAGGCCATCGAACGGCTTCACGCCGAAAACCCGGATCTGGTGGTGCTGGATCTGCACATGCCGGGCATCGATGGGGTGGATGTGCTTCGGTTTATCCGCGGCGATGGGCAACTGAAGAACCTGCCCGTGATTGTTTTCTCGAACGGCTATCTCAGGGAATTGGTCGCAGAAGTGGGCGATCTGGCCGTGAAAAAGATTATTGCAAAGCTGCAATGCACCCCCAAACAGCTGATTGAAGAAATCAAAGCCTTCTTTGCCGAGCAGTCGAACGCGGCGGAAAACGATGCAGCAGCAGGGCGGATCGCGGAAACACCCCAGTCGGAGTTGCCCCGGCTGCTGGAATTACTGAGCGGCACCCCGTCCCCCCAGACCCAACGCAGATGCCTGATTCAGATTAAGAAAATTATGCACAACACCTTTCAGCGCGCTAAGGCAATGGGCGAAAGATCGCCAGCCAACCAGCTAACCAATGCGTTGAAAGCCTTGCTCGACGACCTGCACGCTCATCCTGATCACGTCTCGGAATCCACCGTGAAGACCTTGGCCCAGGGATTGAAGAAACTGCAAACGCTGTGTGCGAAAACAAGCAACCCGCAAAACTCCCCGGCGGCACCTAATAACACATTCTTCCGCCTTGGCGATTAGCCCGGACACCCAAACAGCAGCGATCCGACCAAGGCATGCTTGTCAGGCAAACGTCCCTGCCGAACAGGAACTGCCGGGCTCCGTATTAAACGGCGAGACATCCCGCACATTTTGGTTGTCGGCATGCTCGCTCTCTGAGTAATACTACCGCCTTTCCAACCAATCGATGTGGAGGTTTTAAACAATGTCAAAGGTACTCATTATTGGCGCGGGTGGCGTTAGCGGCGTGGTGGCGCACAAATGCGCGGCGCTGCCGGACGTCTTTTCGGAAATTATGCTGGCGAGCCGCACCAAGTCCAAGTGCGATGCGATCGCCGCGCAGCTGGACCGCCCAATCCAGACGGCGCAGGTCGATGCCGACAACGTGCCGGAGCTGGTCGCACTGATTAAATCGTTCAATCCGGAACTGGTGATCAACGTCGCCCTGCCCTACCAGGACCTGCACATCATGGATGCCTGCATCGAAGCCGGCGTAGCCTATCTCGACACCGCCAACTATGAGCCGGAAGACACCGCCAGGTTTGAATATAAGTGGCAGTGGGCCTATCACGACCGCTTCAAGCAGGCCGGCATCATGGCGTTGCTGGGCAGCGGCTTCGACCCCGGCGTCACCTCCGTCTTCTGCACCTATATCCAGAAGCACTATCTTGACGAGATTCACTATATCGACATCATTGACGTCAACGCCGGCGACCACGGCTATCCCTTCGCCACCAACTTTAATCCGGAAATCAACATCCGCGAAGTGACCGCCAAAGGCCGCTATTGGGAAAACGGCGAATGGATCGAAACCGACCCGCTCTCCGTCAAACGCGCCATCGAGGTGCCGGAAAACATCGGCCAGCAAAACATTTACCTGATGTATCACGAAGAGCTCGAATCGCTCGGCAAACATATTCCCGGCCTCAAGCGCGCCCGCTTCTGGATGAGCTTTGGCGACTCCTACCTCAAGCACCTCGAAGTGCTCGGCAACGTCGGCATGACCCGTATCGACGAGGTCGAGTTTCAGGGCCAGAAGATTGTTCCGCTGCAGTTCCTCAAGGCGCTGCTGCCCGACCCGGCCTCGCTCGGCCCGCGCACCACGGGCAAAACCTGCATCGGCTGCCAGGTGACCGGCGTCAAGGACGGTGAAACGAAGACCTACTATATCTACAACATCTGCGACCACCAGGAGTGCTATGCCGAGGTGCAGTCGCAGGCGATCTCCTACACCACCGGCGTACCCTGCATGATCGGCGCCAAAATGCTGCTGGAGAAAAAGTGGGCCGGCGACGGCGTCTTCAACATTGAACAGATGGATCCCGATCCCTTCATGGACGACCTCAACCAATACGGCCTGCCGTGGAAAGTGGTCGAAGGCCCCGTCGTCAACCTCGACAAGTAAATCTAAACGCAAAGACACCAAGGACGCCAAGATTCGCAAAGCAAATCGGCACAGAGTTCTTTGCGATCCTTCTTTCCTTTGCGCCTTTGCGTTGAAATAGTCCTGTCATGAGATTGCGTGTTTCCCAGATTCCGGTGCGGCTGAACTACAGCGAAGCCGATGTGATTAAGGCCGTCTGCCGTCAGCTGCGCTGCGGGCCGGATCGGCTGTATAACCTCGAAATCCTGCGGCGTTCGCTCGATGCACGCAAAAAGGATCAGCCGCCGAAATATGTGCTGACCGTCGAGGTGGACCATCGCGGCAAGCCGCCGCACCAGAAACCCGGCCGGGTTGAAAAGGCGCCGCGCCCCGAACCGTCGCCCAGCTATCCCGCCATCACCTCGTCCGAAAACCCGCCCGTCGTGGTCGGCGCCGGACCGGCCGGACTGATGGCCGCGCTGACGCTGGCCAAGGCCGGCCACAAACCGCTGCTGATTGAACGCGGCGCGGAAACGCCCGACCGCGAAGAGCAGGTGGCCGCCTTCTGGAAAAATGGAACGCTCGATGTTGAAAGCAACGTGCTGTACGGCGAGGGCGGAGCGGGCATGTTTTCTGACGGCAAGCTGACGGCGCGCTCCAAGGACCGCGCGCGCATCCGCCGCTTTTTTGAAACGCTCGTCGCCTGCGGTGCAACCTCCGACATTCTGATCGACGCCATGCCGCATATCGGCACCGACGACCTCACCCATATCATTCCGGCCATCCGCAATCAGATTTGGGAACATGGCGGCGCCTGCGCCTTTAACACCCGGTTTGAAGGGCTGATCATCGAAAATGGCGCGGTCCGCGGCGTTAAGGCGTCCGGCAGGGAAATCCGCACCGATGCCGTTTTTCTGGCCACCGGCCACAGCGCGCGCGATGTGTACCGACAGCTTCATGCCGACGGCGTCCCGCTGGAAGCCAAGCCGTTTGCCGTCGGCGTGCGGCTCGAAATTCCGCAGCACCGCATTGATAGCGCGCAATATGGAAAATGGGCCGACCTGCCGCAGCTCGGCGCCGCCAGCTTCCGGCTGACCCGCAAAGAGGAAAACGATGCGCGGCGCTGCTACAGCTTCTGCATGTGCCCCGGCGGCGAGGTGATTTCGTGCGCCTCCTCCGAAGGCCTGCTCACCTCCAACGGCATGAGCCTCTCGGCGCGCGCCGAACCCTTCGGCAATGCCGCCATGCTGGTACCGGTGGAAACCAGCGACTTCCCGACTCACGATGTGCTCGGCGGCATCGCCTTTCAGGAAAAAATGGAACGCGCCGCCTTCGAAGCCGGCGGCTCCAGCTATGGCCTGCCCGCCGCGCGACTGATCGACTTTCTCGAAGGCCAAATCTCTGACCTTCCGGCGGAACGCTCCTGCCAACGCGCCGTCGCCGCGCCGCTGCAGGAAATCCTTCCGGGCTTTGTCTCCACCACGCTGCATTCGGCCCTGCCCCCAATGCTGAAGCAGCTGAACGAAGCCCAGCTGGAAGAAGCGCTGCTCTATGCCTCCGAAACCCGCAGCTCCAGCCCCATCCGCATTTTGCGTGACCGATATGGACAATCCGAAATCAAGGGGCTCTATCCCTGCGGCGAAGGCGCGGGGTATGCCGGCGGTATCGTCAGCTCCGCCCTCGACAGCATGAAGCTCGCGGAGCAATTCGCGCTGAAGTAACGAATCACTCCCAGTCCGTTTTGAATTCGGAATGATGAGGCCCCAGAAGCAACCCCCGACGGGAGGCCGTGAACAGCTTCGTGTTGGCGACGGCCGAAACCCGATGCGCATAGTCAGTGCTGGAAGCAACGACCTGATTGACGGTCGCAACAATAATGCTGGCGAGGATGTCATCGCTGCCGGATGAACTTTCGCTATACGCCACCTGTCCCTGCCAAAGCAGCGCGCCGGTCTTAACATCCACCAAACGGGCACTCAGCTGCACCGTCGAATAACTGTCGATCACGATATATTTGGTTCCATATTGATGCACCGTCAGATAGAGCACCGCATCGGCACCGATGATGTCCCGAATTTTGTTCAGGGGCACCTGATGCATTTCACCGGCCGTCGGCAGCCCGTTCTCTTTTAAAAACAGATCTGTGACCGCTACGGGATAGACATAGTAACCTCGTTCCGCCAGCGGCCGGGTCACCGTCGACAGCACCCCGTAGGTCGCATTGACATCGACACTCTCGTTTATGGGCGGAAGAACGAGAACCGAGCGGGGAAAATGATTGCGGTAGGTGGTATAGTCCGTCGGGGTCGCGCACCCCGCCAACAGCAAAGCAGCGGCACATCCGCATATGACAAGCATCCTGCGCATACTATCCCCCCAGTCTGACAATGAACCGGTTCATCAGAACCGCCGATTCCGGAAAGGCCCGTTTTTCATTCTCGAAAGCCTGACGCGCCTGCGCATAGTTGCCGAGCTGAAACTGCAGGAAGCCATAATGCGCCCAGAATCCCGGATGCAACGGCTTGCCGGACGAACGCGCCCGCTCAAGGTCGGCATCCATCAGCTCAACCTGCCGCTCCATCGTGGCATCCTGAGGCTGGTTGTACATGTTGTACACCTGACCTTCGTACGCCCCCCAGTAATAGAGGTCCGGGCTCGCGCATCCCGACAGAAACACCGCGGCCATCAGCGCCGAATAAATGAGCAGGTATTTCATCCTAGTCCTTCACAGGATTCCATGCGCCGGATTCAATGCCGTCAACCAAACGATTGACCGCTTCACGCACGGCCAGGTCCAGCACCTTGCCATTTAACGTGGAGTCATAGCCTGCCGTGCCGCCGGTGCCGACAATTTCGCGGTTGCTCAGCAGGTATTCACCGGCACCCTGAACGGAATAGACCACATCCGATGTCACGACATCGACAATATTCAGGGTGACCTTGGCATAGGCGGCCTGCTTTTTGCCGGAGCCGAGAATGCCGAAGAGCTGTACGTCGCCCGTAACCCTGCGTCCAAACTCCGTAACCTGTCCGGTTACGACATAGTCGGCGCCTTTGAGTTTTTGCGCGATGCCCTGCAGCTCGGCTTCCTTCGCGAGCTCTTCCATGTTGGCCCGGTCCATCACCTGAAAGCGACCGGTCTGCTGCAAGTGGGATATGAGAATCGTCTTGGACTGACTGCCCAGCCGGTCAATCCCGTCCGAGAACAGGCCGCGCATATAGTCGCTTCGGTTCTCGAACTTTCCGACCGCGAGGGCGCTCCTCGGACCGACATACACCGTGCCGGCCGAGGCCACCTGTGCCGGCTGAATGGATTTGTGCGACTCCGTTGCACAGCCCGCAATGAGCAGGGTCACAACGGGAACCCATCGAATAAAAAGAGACATCCTGTTCATCAGCAACTCCTTCCCTTTGACTGCGTCCGGAATCATAGCACGCCGTCCGACGTCCGCAAGATGGAACCGCCTCAGGAACGCACTTCCCTTTTATTCGATTCCCGTGTATTTCGTATCGCCATGAAAACACCCGCATTCATCATCGACGAAGAGCTGATCCGCCAAAACTGCGAGGTGCTCGCATCCGTAAAAGAGCGCACCGGCTGCAAGATTTTACTGGCGCTCAAGGGCTTTGCCATGTGGCCGCTCTTTCCGCTGATCCGCCAATATCTCGACGGTGTCTGCGCCAGCTCGCCGTGGGAGGCGCGCCTCGGCCGCGAAGCATTCGGCAAAGAGGTGCACGCCTATGCCGCCGCCTGGTCGGATGACGATTTTGCCGAACTGCTGACGCTGTGCGACGAGATTGATTTTAACTCCTTCAATCAGCTGGAGCGCTTCCGTACCGCAGGCTTCCAGCCTGCCCCGCCGCAGGGCCGACAGAATGTCGGCGATACTGTTTTCGGCCTGCGCATCAATCCGGAATGCTCAACGCAGGGCGGCGAACATGAAATCTATGATCCGTGCGCACCGCGCTCGCGCCTCGGCATTCGCCGCAAGGATTTTGAGGGTCAGGACCTGACCGGCATCACCGGTCTGCACTTCCATACGCTCTGCGAGCAGAATGCGGATGACCTGGAAACCACACTGGAGGCGGTCAAAGAGCAGTTTGGCGACATTCTGCCGCAGATGGAGTGGGTTAACTTTGGCGGCGGACACCATATTACGCGCGCCGACTATGACATTGATCTGCTCTGCGGCCTGATCAATGAGTTCAAACAGGAATACAATGTTGAGGTCATCCTCGAACCGGGCGAGGCCGTGGCGCTCAATGCCGGCGTACTGGTGGCAAGCGTGCTCGACGTCATCGACAACGACGGCGCGATTGCCGTTCTGGATATTTCGTGCAGCTGCCACATGCCGGATGTGCTGGAAATGCCCTACCGCCCGGAAATCGAAGGTGCAGGATTGCCGAATGAAAAGGCGCACACCTATCGACTGGCCGGCCTGAGCTGTCTCGCGGGCGATGTGATCGGCGACTATTCCTTCGACCAGCCGCTTAAGGTTGGCGACCAGCTGGCCTTCGACGACATGGCGCACTATTCAATGGTGAAGACCACCTTCTTTAACGGCGTCCAGCATCCCGCCATCGGAATCAAACGCGGCAATGAAATCGAGATTGTCCGCGAATTTAACTACGAAGACTACAAGCACAGGTTGAGTTAACTAACACGGAATACACCGAATACACTGAAAAATGATTCCACAACCAATTCCGTGTATTCTGTGTATTCCGTGGTAGAAAGATCCGTATGAAAAAGTTTTTGGAATCTGAAATCCCGGAGCTGCCGGCTGATGAATGCCTGTTTCATGTAATCCCGGCACCGATCGAAAAGACAGTTTCGTATGGCGGCGGTACGGCGAACGGGCCGGCGGCCATCCTAGAAGCGTCGTATCAGCTCGAAGCCTATGACGGCGTAAGCTGCCCGTGCGAGCGCGGTATTTTTACGCACGAAAAAGTTGAATCGCTCGACGCCATTGAAGCGACGGTTTCCGACGTGCTGAAGCTTGGCAAAATTCCGATGATGCTCGGCGGCGAGCATTCGGTGACGATTCCGACGATCCGCGCGCTTAAGGCGACCGGCGAAGCGTTCGGCATCATCCATTTTGACGCCCACGCGGATCTGCGTGAAAGCTATGAAGGCGATCCGCTCAGCCACGCCTGTGCCCTGCATGAAGCGGCGCAGATGGATATTCCGATTTTTCAGATCGGCGTGCGCGCACTGTCGATTCCGGAGGTGGAGTTGCGCAAAGAAAAAGGCATCCACTATCTCGACGGCTATGAGATTGGCCGCAGCGGCATTCCGGCCAATCTGCTGCCGGACGGTTTTCCGGAAAAGGTGTATGTGACGTTTGACGTCGATGGTCTTGATCCGTCGATTATGCCATCGACCGGCACGCCGGAACCGGGCGGACTGAGCTGGTTCCAGACGATGGAATGCCTGGAGCAGGTCGTGAAAAACAAAACGGTGATCGGCGCAGATTTTGTCGAGCTGGCCCCCATCGAAAACCTGCATGCGCCCGACTTTCTCGTCGCGCGGCTGATCTATAATTTTATGGGGCTGATTGCGCGGAAAAAATAGAGCCGGGGTCAGCGCCCCCGGCTACAAAAAAAAAGCGCGCTCCCGCAAGCGGGAAGCGCGCGCCACATTCGTTAGCGGAATGGCTTAGAAGGATGCTGCGAGGCCAATCATGCCGACCACGTCGACATCGTAGCCGTATTCACTGCTGTCAGCATCACCCGGAACGATGACGGCATCGGCGAGGACTTCATCATCACCCTGTCCGATGTATGCGACAGAAGCGCCAATGCTCCAAACGTCGGAAAGCGCATAGCCGAGGGAAGCGCTGAGGTCATAGTCAGAGAAACCGGAGTTTACAAAGCCGAAGCGGGCTCCGAGTTCTGCGCTCAGCTCTTCGGTCAGATCCATTCCATAACCGAAGGAAACGTCTGCATAAGGATCCTGCGTGCTGGAATCGGTCAGAACATAGTATCCCAGACCAACGCCGACGCCGGCAACTTCGAACCCGGCAGACACGCTGACTTCTTTATCCGACTCACCGCCGCCGCTCGGGTAGGTGTAGTCGCAATATCCAACGGACAGATCCAAACCTTCCACCAAAGTCGGCAGGCTGTAGGATACATAGAGGTCCAGTTCAGACAGCTCGGAAGAGTCCAGCGTTTCGCTGTAGTCGTCCAGGTCATAGTTACCCCAGGCGCCGACGGTCACCGAACCATACGCCGCTTCGATTCCGGGCTGGAACACAGGACCATCGTTATAGGTCACGCCGCGGAATACATACGCGCTGGCGAAGTCCATGGTGACATCTGCGGCGGAAGCCGCAGCAGCGATCAGTCCAGTTGCAATTGCAGTAGTGATGATTTTTTTCATTTTATTTCTCCTTAGTTGTTTTCTCTGTTTGCGTAATTTGTTTATTCGGAAGCCGGGCCCGGTTGAATCCCTCGAGGATGCGAAAGGAAATCGCACGGAACCCGGCTTCCTGTTCAATTCTGGTTAACCAATGGCCTCCGGCCCTTTTTCGCCGGTGCGGATGCGGATGCACTCACCCAGATCCGTTACGAAGATTTTGCCGTCGCCAATGTTGCCGGTGCGGGCGCCGCTGATGATGGCCTCGACCGTGGGCTCCACGAACTCGGCATTCACCGCGATCTCCATGCGAACCTTCTTCAGCAGGTTTACCTCGATGTCCGCTCCACGGTACGTTTCGTGGTAGCCCTTCTGCTGACCGCAGCCCATGGCGTTGGTGATCGACATTTTGTAGATTTCTCTTTCGTACAGCGCCTGCTTCACGTCGTTGAGCTGTTCCGGCTGAATGTATGCAGTAATCAGTTTCATGATAGTTTCCTTCGGAGTGTCAGGTTTTAAGTGATTAAGTTCCAAGAACTCGGATTCATCATCTGGGGTTACTCGCGCTTAACACTTAAAACCTGAAACTTTAAACTCCCTTAGTTAGTGGTGAAGATCTGGAAGCCGTTGTAGGCTTCTTCGCCGTGCTCGCCGATATCGAGGCCGCGCAGCTCTTCTTCCTTGCTGACACGCAGCATGCCGATCTTCTTGAGGAGCAGGAACAGGGCACCCATGGTGATGAAGGCCCAGACCGGGATGGCGATCGAACCAACGATCTGTGCAACCCAGTTGCCGTAGCCGTCGGAATAGCTGCCGAAGATGGCGGTGGCAATACCGCCCCAGACACCGCAGAGGCCGTGTACCGGGAATGCGCCAACCGGGTCGTCGATCTTCAGCATGTCGAGCAGCTTGACCCCGGCGACAACCAGCAGACCTGCAACCGCACCGATCACGATGGCTTCAACGTTGGTCACGCCGTCGCAGTTGGCGGTGATACCGACCAGACCGGCGAGGATACCGTTGGCCGCCATGGTGAGGTCCGGCTTCTTGTGGATAACCCAGGTGCTGAGCATGGCGAGAACGGCACCGGCACCAGCCGCGAGCAGGGTGTTAACCGCAATCAGCATTACTGCATCGGTATTGTCTTTCCCTACAATTGCGAGCTGAGAACCGGGGTTAAAGCCGAACCAGCCGATCAAAAGAATGAATACACCCAGCGTGGCGATCGGAAGGTTGTGCCCCGGCATGGCTTTGGATTTGCCGTCCTTGGAGAAACGTCCGATACGCGGGCCGAGAACAATGGCTGCCGCCAGGGCTGCAAAACCGCCGCAGGCATGCACGACCAGCGAACCGGCAAAGTCGTAGAAGCCCATCTGGTCGAGCCAGCCGCCGCCCCATTTCCAGTAGCCGGAAATCGGATAGATGAACGCGGTAATGATCGCGCTGTAAACTAGGTAGGCGTGGAACTTAAGACGTCCGGCAACCGCACCCGAAACAATCGTGGCCGCTGTCGCCGCAAAAGCCACCTGGAAGAGCCAGTCAACCTGCGGAGCCAGTGCGCCCGCCTCGGCTGTTGCCGCGCCGACGCCGCCGATACCAAACTGCCCGAAGGCCAAAAAGCCGTTGCCGTCGCCCGGATACATCAGGCCGTAGCCGACCACAAAATACAGAACCATGCCGATGGAGAGGTCCATCAGGTTCTTGAACAGAATGTTCACGGTGTTCTTCGCGCTGTTGAAACCGGATTCAACCAGGGCAAAACCAGCCTGCATGAACAGCACCAGCACCGCGCAGAGCAACAGGAACATATTATCGATGGCATATGCCGTTTCGCCGGCCACTGCCGCCGCGTCAAACGCCGCTTCAGCCACCGCCCCAGCTTCGGCAGCTTCCTGCGCCCACGTTGGAGACGCCAAACCCAGCATCAGTGCTGCCGCTACCAGTGCCGGTCTTTTCAACCAATTCATTTTCATTCTTACACCCTCCGTGAGGTTCGTTACATGTCCGAACACCGTGTTCGCGACTATGGAGCGCCCTTTCGCAACAGGTGTGCCAACAGGCACCAGACAGCCCCCGAAATCTCCTTAACCCCCTTGTTATCAACGCCAAGAAAAGTTTTAGAGAAATGTACCAATTTGAGATCAAGGCGGATTTGTGTTACATTTTTGTTTTCCCTTATATTTTGAATACATTTTTGGATGCAACTAAGCCGGTCTGTGTCAAGTAAGGTCACTTTCTCCTTATCGCGGAAGGAGTTGGCCAGTACGATGATGCCATGGATTTTGATCTGAAAATCATTAACGGACAGATGCTGGACGGCTCCGGCACCGACGCAACTCACTGCGACATCGGCATTAAAGACGGAAAGATCACAGAGCTGGATCACCTGACGAAAGCCGTCACCTCCAAAACCGTCAATGCTGCCGGCCTGATGGTCTGCCCCGGTTTTATCGACGCGCACTCGCACTCCGACGCCTATCTGCTCATAGAGCCCTCCGCCGCCTCAAAAGTCTATCAGGGCATCACCACCGAAATCTGCGGCAACTGCGGCGCCTCCGCCGCCCCGCTCAACGGCAGCTATAAAATGCCCGCCGACTGGTGTGCGCAGCTGGAAGCTATCGCGCAACGCGCAAGGCACATGGAACCCGGCGAACGTACCGCCGGCGTCTCGCCAGCCCTGCAGTGGAGCACCGTTTCCGAATACCGAAACCTCTACAACGAAATCTCCCCCGCCATCAACGCCGCCCTGCTCGTCGGCCATAACACGCTCCATGCCGGCATCTGCGGCTACGAGCCCCGCTCCGCCACGCCCGATGAAATGAAACAAATGAAACGCGCGCTCAAACAGGCGCTCGCCGAAGGCGCCATCGGCCTCAGCTCCGGCCTCGCCTACCCGCCCGGCTCCGCCGTCGGGCGCGAAGAAATTATTGAACTCGCCCGCATCGCCGGACTCTACACCACCCATATGCGCTCCGAATCGGGCGGACTGCTCGACGCGATCGACGAAGCCATCGATATTGCCGAACGCGCCGGTGCGCGCCTGCAGATTTCCCACCTCAAGGCTTCCGGCG